>JBDTWP010000144.1:0-14431 GCA_040006615.1 Ferruginibacter sp. | reverse complement strand
AAACAGGGAAGCTGGCCCGCCAGGCTGACGGAGCCGTTACAGTGCGCCAGGGGAATTGTATTTTATTGGCTACCGTAGTTGCAAATAAAGAACCAAAGGAAGGGCAAAGTTTTTTCCCCTTATCTGTAGACTACCAGGAGAAATTTTCATCAGCCGGCCGTGTGCCAGGTTCATTTTTTAAAAGAGAGGCACGTCTGAATGATTACGAAATATTAACCAGCCGTTTGATTGATAGGGCATTACGTCCGCTATTCCCGGAAGATTATTTATGTGATGTACAGGTGTTGATAAGTTTATTATCAAGTGATGCAGAGGTACTGCCGGATGCACTTGCTTGTTTGGCGGCTTCTGCGGCTTTGACGATTTCCGATATTCCTATCCAGGAAATCATCTCCGAAGTTCGTATGGGGCGAAAAAATGGCCAGTTTATTGTCAACCCTTCCCGTTCAGAATTAGCTGAATGCGACCTCGAGTTTATAATTGCCGCGACTGAAAATAATATCATGATGGTGGAAGGTGAAGCGAAAGAGTGCCAGGAGGAAGACCTGGTAAAAGCCATTGAATTAGGTCATGATGCCATCAAAATTCAGATTAAAGCACAACAGGACCTTAGAAGCCAGGTAGGCAACATTGCTAAAAGAGAGTATACAAAGCCCCATCGCAATGCAGAACTGAATGAAAAAATTATCACTTTCGGAAAAGATAAAATGTATGCGATCGCTTCGGCTTCATCAGCAAAACAGGAAAGAAGCAATGGCTTTGCTGCACTGTACAAGGAAATAAAAGAATTCCTGGGTGAGGAATTACCTGAAGAAGACAAACCCCTGATAGGTTACTATTCAGGAGAATTGCAATACAATGTGGTTAGGGATATGATCCTGCATGACAGAAAACGCCTGGATGGAAGAGGTACGGAGGATATCCGTCAATTGTCAATGGAAATCAACATTTTGCCAACTCCGCACGGTTCTGCATTATTTACAAGAGGAGAAACCCAATCGCTGACTACCGTTACTTTTGGTACGCCGTTGGATGAACTATTGGTGGAAAGCGCCTTTAAATCTGATTATACCAAGTTTATTTTACATTATAATTTTCCCCCTTTCTCAACCGGTGAAGTGAAAATGATGAGAGGGGTGGGTCGCAGGGAAGTAGGACATGGTAACCTCGCAATGCGTTCCCTGAAGAAAATGATGCCGGGTTCTGAATATCCATATACAGTAAGGGTAGTGAGTGATATACTGGAAAGCAATGGTTCATCTTCAATGGCTACCGTTTGTGCTGCCTCACTGGCCCTGATGGATGCGGGTGTACCCGTAAAAAAGCATGTTAGCGGTGTGGCAATGGGTCTCATAAAAAAAGATGATCAGTTTGCGGTTTTAACTGATATTTTAGGAGATGAGGATCACTTAGGTGATATGGATTTTAAGGTAACGGGTACCCTTGAGGGAATTTGTGGTGTGCAGATGGATATCAAAGTTGATGGCCTGAGTATGGATATAATGCGCCAGGCATTGGAACAAGCCCGAAAAGGACGCTTACATATCCTGGATAGCATGTACGACTGTATGCCTGCACACAGGGATGAAGTGAAACCTCATGCACCCAGAATGGTTAAGCTAATCATCGATAAGGAATATATTGGCGCTGTAATCGGGCCTGGTGGTAAAGTAATTCAGGAAATTCAAAGAGAAACAGGCGCTACCGTAAATATTGAAGAAGTTAATAATGTAGGTGAAGTAAGTGTATTTTCAGCCTCTAAAGAAAGCCTTGATAAGGCGGTTAACTGGATCAGGGGTTTGATTGCCGTGCCGGTTGTGGGTGAAACCTATGAAGGGACGGTGAAAAGCATAAAAGAATTTGGTGCTTTTGTAGAATTTTTGCCAAAGAAGGAAGGATTACTACACATTAGTGAAATAAGCTGGAAACGTTTGGAAACAATGGATGGCATCTTTAAGGAAGGAGATCGGGTGAAAGTGAAATTGTTAGAGATTGATCAACGTACAGGCAAATTCAAATTGAGCCGCAAAGCAATAATGCCAAAACCGGAAACTCAATCCAGGCCATAGTACTATAGTTTTAAATATTTACTCCGGGGATTTTCTCCGGAGTTTTTTTATGTAGTTGCCCTGCTATTTGATACTGGTTAAACCAGGGGTTGGTGCACTTTTTTATCCCGTGAACAGGATAAATCATCTATTCTTATATTGAATTATCCTAAATTGTAAAAAATTGCTTTTGATGATAATCAGACTGCACTTCTCCTTATTAATTGTATTGACATTTTTTATTGCAAATGGTCAGACAGAAAAAATAAAAACAGATAAAGGGGAATTTAAGTTTCAGCAATACGCTGATAATATTTTTAAAGTTACTTATCAGCCCGCAGGATATTTAACCAATGAGAATGTAAATGATGCCGTTATTTTAACGCATCTTCAACAAAAGCCCAATAAAAAAATATTTGAAAGACGTTTCGAAGAATCCATTTTCTTTAAGAATACCAGGATTAATTTCAGTAACGGCAGGATCAGCTTCGGATCCGGCAACAACATCGTTATGGAGAATGTTTTTCAGGTGGATGGGTTTAGAGGCTTTCGGTTTAAACTTCAACCGGGCGAAAAAATTTATGGAGGTGGTGAAAGGGCACTCCCATTGAACAGGCGAGGGTATAAATTTCCGCTATATAATAATCCCTGGTATGGATACAGTGAAGGTGCAGATGCGTTGAATTATTCTGTCCCTTTTTTCACATCATCCAATGGCTATGGGTTATTTTTTGATAATGCTTCCAAAGGCTATGCAGATATAGGAAAGACCACCAATGATATTTTTGAAGCAGGTTTTATGAGCGGCGAGTTAAATGTATATGTGATTTTTGGAAAAGATTATAAGGAGATAATGTCTTCTTATTACAAATTAACCGGTACACAACCATTGCCTCCCCGTTGGGCATTGGGCAATTTCATGAGCCGCTTTGGTTACTCGGGTGAAAAAGATGTTAAAAACATCGCCTCAAAAATGAAAGAAGAAAAAATACCCTTTGATGCGGTGATCTTCGATCTGTTTTGGTTTGGCGACAGCATTAAAGGCACATTGGGCAACCTGGATTGGCTAAACACCACGAAATGGCCCGACCCCAAAGGAATGATCGGCGATTTTAAAAAAGATAATATCAACACCATTCTGATCGCCGAACCCTTCATTTTAAAAGGCACTAAAAACTATGAGAAGGCAGAAAAATATTTTGCGGTTGACAGCGTGGGTAAACCATTTAACCTTACAGATTTTTATTTCGGACAAGGTGGGCTGTTAGACATTTTCAGGAAAGATGCGGGAAACTGGATATGGAAAGATCATTACAAAAAACAAATAGCTAATGGAGTCGTGGGATGGTGGACTGACCTGGGAGAGCCCGAAAAACATCCGTCTGCCATCCGGCACAACCTGGATGACAGGGGGGTAAAAAGGCTAATGACAGCCGATGAGGTACATAATGTGTATGGTCATTACTGGAATAAAATGTTGTTTGAAAATTATGCAAACGACCTTCCCAACCAACGTTTATTTCATCTGAACCGGTCGGGTTTTGCCGGAAGCCAGCGATACAGTATATTCCCCTGGAGCGGAGATGTAAGCCGAAGTTGGAGTGGCTTACGTGCTCAATTACCCGTTATGTTGGGGATGAGTATGAGTGGTGTGCCTTACATCCATGCGGATGCAGGAGGTTTTGCCGGTGGGGAAGGCGATAACGAATTATACACGCGCTGGTTACAGTTCGCTTGTTTCACCCCCATTTTCAGGCCGCATGGCACTGCTTTATTTGAATTGGATAAGGCTGCCTTTAGTTTTCCCAGCGAACCTGCTTTAATTGAAGAACCCTGGCGCGGATATGCAAAGGAGGTTATTAAACTGCGGTATTCCCTAATGCCTTATAACTACACACTGGCCTATTTGCAGGCGGCAAAAGGGGCGCCCCTGGTAGCTCCTCTTTATTATTATTTTCCGAATGATAATTCTGCTATTAATGTGGAGGATGAGTTTATGTGGGGAGAACATATTTTAGTGGCACCGGTATTACAAAAGGGAGCTACAAAAAGGAAGATTTATTTGCCTGGTGGAAACTGGTACTTATTAGATAATATCCGGAACGGTAACGGACCTTCCGGAACTTATCATTCTTTTGTCGATTTCAACGTTTCCATTGATGCGGAACCTGTTTTTGTAAAAGCCGGCAGTTTTGTTCCAATGGTTACAAATTCAGGGAGTGCAAATTCAACATCCTACAAAACTGACAGCCTTGTCATTCAATATTACATGGATGAAAATCCATCGCAATATACCATGTATGATGATGATGGAAATAATAAACACTCCATCCGTTTAAAGCTTTTTGAATTATTAAATTTTAAAGCAATACCGTCCGGGCAAAAACTTAGTTTTAAGATAAGTTCAAACGGAGCAACATTTGCGGGAAGGCCTCAAACACGAAATATAAAAATAATCATCAACGGCAATTTTGATTCGGCAAAAAGCGTGTATATCAATAGCAAGTCATCAGCAAAAACCTATCCGGTTACAGGTGCAGACGGGAAAGCATCCGGGAATTATTATTTCACCTTCAATTTTTCCGGAAAGCCGGTTAATATTGAAATAAAATAATGTAGACATTCATGAACTACTTACAATTTGATTTTGACATTGAAGACCATGAACAGTCGGAAATATTGGTCGCTTTACTAGCTGCACAGGGATTTGAAGGATTTGAAGAAGAGGACGACAGTTTGAATGCATTCATTCCCGAACATAATTTTAATGAAGAAGAATTCATCCGCGTAATTGATTTGTTTACTACTGTCAGTTATACAAAAACCACCATAGAAAACATTAACTGGAACAAAAAATGGGAAGAAAATTTTAAACCCGTGCTAGTGGATAATTTTGTGGCAATTAGGGCAGGGTTTCATAATCCGGTTAAGAATGTGACGCATGAAATAATTATTACACCAAAAATGAGCTTTGGAACCGGCCACCATGCTACGACTTACCTGATGGTCAAGCAGATGCAGGAACTTGATTTCTTGGGGAAATCAGTATTGGATTTTGGAACCGGCACTGGTGTCCTGGCTATTTTAGCAGAAAAATTAGGAGCGGAAAAAGTGTTTGCCGTGGATTATGACGAATGGAGCATTGCAAATACGAAGGAAAATATTATACAAAATGGTTGTTCCAATATTCGTGTCCAGCAATTAGATAAGATACCTGTTACAGAAAAATTTGATATCATACTGGCAAATATCAATCTGAATGTCATTATATCTAATTTATCCTCAATTGTATTATCTTCATTTACAGGTGGTACAATCATATTAAGTGGATTCTTGAAGGAGAATGAACCGGATTTGGTTACAGCATTGGAAGAAGCCGGTTTACAGTATTTATCGACAATGCAACGTGGTGACTGGATTGTAGTTAGAGCAAAAAATCTGTTAACTGTGAAATAATGTACATTAAATAAACGTTAGCAGAAATGAATTTTAGGTATCTTTGACCTCTCAACTCACTAAAGAAACAATGAACGAACTACTATTAATAATATTAGCCTATTTTATTGGATCTATCCCTACAGCTTTAATAATAAGCAAAAGTTTTTTCCATATCGACATTCGCGATTACGGAAGTGGTAACATGGGTGCAACTAATACATTCCGGGTGCTTGGATCCAAATACGGCACGATTGTAATGATTTTTGATATCTTAAAAGGAATGGCTGCCGTGGCTTTGTATAGTATTTTACCACATTATGTTAGGGATGAATGGGACAGGACCAATTTGATGGTTGGTCTTGGCCTTGCAGCGGTTTTGGGGCATATATTTCCCATTTTTGCACAGTTCAGGGGTGGAAAGGGCGTTGCAACTTTATTTGGGATGATTTTGGCCGTTCAGCCTGTGATAGCTATCAGTTGCGTTGGCGTTTTTTTATTGGTTTTATATCTTACCCGTTATGTCTCCTTAAGTTCCATATTGGCGGGTATTGCGTTGCCCATTTGTGTACTTTGGATTTGGAATGATGATGTTATCCTCTATAGAATTTTCGCAATATTAGTCGCTGCCCTTATAGTGCTTACCCACCAAAAGAATATCGTGAAAATCTTACGCGGCAGCGAGAGCAGGGTCCCGATATTTAAAAGCAGGGATAGGCGAAAGCTTCGCCGGAAATAATCTCCGGCATCTTCTTCATTTTTTTAATGGGTAAAGACGACTGTTTACATAATAATTTCTGGTGAACTTGGTACGCCAATTGTTTAGGTGTTGGTAAAAACACTAATAACATGAAGAAATCTTTGTTTTTGCTCGTAGGATTACCTGTTTTATTTATTGCATGCACTACCAATGCAGTTACAGGACGCAAACAACTTAGTTTATTACCAGAGAGCCAATTGCAGGAAATGGCAATAACTGAATATAAATCATTCTTATCTCAAAGCAAGGTAGTAAGTTCAACTTCCAATAAAGATGCTGAAATGGTCCGCAGGGTGGGTGGCAGAATTGCAAATGCTATCACCCAGTATTATACCGGCCAGGGGAAGGGCGATGTTTTGAGTGGTTATAAATGGGAATTTAATCTTGTCGATAATAAAGAAGTGAATGCCTGGTGCATGCCGGGCGGCAAAGTTGTGGTTTATACAGGGTTATTACCTGTTTCACAAAACGAAGCAGCATTGGCCATTGTATTGGGTCATGAAATTACACACGCAGTGGCCACCCATGGTAATGAACGTATGAGTCAGGCTATTGTAACCCAGGGTTTGGGAGCAGTGGGTGATGTACTAACATCAGGTAATAGCAAGGTGAATAGTATTTTCAATGGTGTTTATGGTCCCGGCAGTCAGTTGGTGGCCACATTACCTAATTCAAGAAAGCAGGAATATGAAGCCGATCACTTCGGTTTGATATTCGCTGCTATGTCCGGTTACAACCCAAGGGAAGCTATTCCATTCTGGCAAAGAATGTCCCAGGCCGGAGGTAGTCAAAAACCCCCTGAATTTTTAGCAACCCACCCTTCTGATGAAAATCGTATCGCCCGGTTACAGGGATATATGGAGGAAGCATTAAAATATTATAAGCCTGTCAAATAGTCGATTTATTGCCGGATTTTTAAAAAACTCCCTTTAATAGTGGAGTTTTTTTATGCTAATTTGAATAATTAAGACTAAATTTGCACCTCAATTCGTTACCCACCTGTATTTGCCAATTATTTTAACATTGATTATGAATCAGTTATGTGTTAATTTTACATAATTTGGTCATATCCTTGTTTAAATTAATAAATTTTAAAACCTTTTTACATGGAAGTATTAACACCATCGCAGTCTTTATTAGAAAAATTGCAGTTAAAAGATGAAAAAAATTTATTGATCCAGGGTTTACCTTCCACCGTTGAGAAACAATTTGTTAAAATATCATTTTCAAAGAATGTTACCCCGCTTCTAAAAGCCAGGAAAATAGATTTTGCCCTTGTTTTCTCCATCAGTCATAAACAATTAAAAGATATTTTACGCGATGTCGTACCTGCTTTGCATGAAAATGCAAAACTCTGGGTTGCCTATCCCAGGGTATCTTCAAAGATTGTAAGCGATTTGTCAAGAGACTGTCATTGGGAATGTATTTCCCAGCTGGGCTTTGAGAGTGTTCGTTTAATCAATCTTGATAATATCTGGAGTGCAATGCGTTTTAAGAAGGCTGACCTGGTGCGGATACCCGCAATTGCAAATGAAATTGTGGGGATTGACATAGAAAACAGGACGATTACCACTCCAGCAGAATTGGAAGTGTTATTTGCGAAAAATAAGCCCGCAAAAGCCTTCTTTGAAACCCTTTCATTTACCAACAAGAAGGAATACATTACCTGGATAACAGGGGCCAAACGGGAAGAAACCAAAATAGCCCGGCTGGAAGCTACCATCGATAAGCTTACTTACCTTAAAAGAAACCCCTCAGAAAAATAGCCACCCTTAAATTAAAAATTAAGAATTAAGGAATCTTTAGGATCCTAAAAAATTTAATCAGGGACAGATTATTTTTTAATTAAAAAAAGCCGGCAGAAGACCACAAAGGATTATCAGCAACTCTCCGCTGATTTTAATCCCACAGACCCCAATAAACTAAAACAAAGTTGCCACTTTTTTAAACCAGCGAATTGGAAGAATTATCAATTATCAATTATCAATTATCAATTAAAAATTTATCAATTATCAATTAAATTATCTAGTCATTTCCGGTAAATTGACGCGCTTTGCCAACCAGCTTTCTTTTATCGGGATAATCCAGTTTTGAAGTAATTCTCTTTTTGTAAGTATCGTATTATTAAAATACAATGTTTCCCCATTTATGAAATCATTTTTTATTGCATAGTTCAGCTGGGATAAAGGCAATAACTGGATCTTTTCTCTTACCACGAATGCAAGGGATTGCCTGTCAAATAGCTGAACCTTAAATTTTTGTTCTATTTCCTTTATTATCCTGACGGAACTATCCGTACTGCATCCACTCACACCAGATGCGGTTTCATCTGCCATAAATACAATAAATTGCCCGAAAAATAAATTGGCGTATCCTTTTACTTCCGCGCCATGACTCTTCCAATCTTTCACAAACTGTGACAGTATTTCTTCAATTTCTAAGGCCTCGCTTATTAAGAATAAGCGGCTGCTTTGATAAATCCATACCCTGGATGAGTCGTTAAAACCAGAAGGTACCTGGTCCTGGAAATGTAGGTTCATAGTTATATATTTTAAATGGATGCCGCTATCAGTTCGGCTATGTCGAACACCTGTACTTCATCTTCCTTATTGCTGTTCTTAACCCCGTCAGTAATCATCGTATTACAAAAAGGACAGGCAACGGCTATAATGCCTGCACCCGTAGCCAGCGCCTCATTGCTCCTTACAATATTAATACGGTTATCCCCTTTTTCTTCCTCTTTAAACATTTGTGCACCCCCTGCACCGCAACATAAGCCATTCGATTTGCAACGCTTCATCTCAACAAGGTCTATATCTAGTGCTTCCAGTACCTTACGCGGAGCCTCATAAATATTATTAGCCCTTCCTAAATAACAGCTATCGTGATAGGTAATTTTTTTTCCTTTAAAGCTACCACCTTCCTTTATTCTTATTTTCCCATCATCTATCAGTTGCTGTAAAAAGGTAGCATGGTGAATCACCTCATAGTTTCCGCCTAATTCGGGGTATTCATTTTTCAATACATTAAAACAATGCGGGCAGGCGGTTACGATCTTTTTTATTCCGTAGGCATTTAAGACCTGGATATTCTGAAAAGCCATCATCTGGAACATAAACTCGTTACCAGCCCTTCTTGCAGGGTCGCCTGTACACAATTCTTCTTTTCCCAAAATAGCGTAGCTAATGCCAACTTTATTTAATATGGCCGCAAAAGCCTTTGTTATTTTTTGTGCACGCTGATCATAACTTCCGGCGCAGCCAACCCAAAATAAAATATCAGGATTTTTACCATTCGCAATCATTTCCGCCATAGTTGATACTTGCATGATATTTTATGTTTCGATAAAGCAAATGTAACCAAATGTTTGATGTTTATTCATGAAGGGTTGGCATTGTTGCCCTTTAGGAGTTAATTTTGCGTGTCAATGAAAATAGCAAAGGGAATTATCAATAAAATCACGAATTGGGAAGCATGGCCCTTTGAATTGCTTTATACCCCAATATCAGTTTTTTGGGCCTGGTATACCATTAAATCGGGGTCAGTCTGGTTTTTTACTGCCAGTAATCCAAAGTTAACTTTTGGCGGTATGGAAGGTGAACCCAAAAAAGAGATGTATGACCTTTTGCCACCCGCACTTTATCCCGCTACTTTTAATGTGTTACCAAAGGAAGATTTCTTAATGCTGAAACAAAAGTTAATTCTATTCAAAATTGATTACCCGTTTATAGTGAAGCCGGAGGTAGGCGGCCAGGGCATTTTATTAAGAAAGATAGATAATGAAGCGGCTTTAAAACATTATCATAGTTTAATGCCCTGGGAGTATATAATTCAAGACCTGGTGAATTATCCTATGGAAGTAAGTGTTTTTTATGTCCGGCATCCAAAAGAAAAGAAAGGAACCATAACAGGTTTTTTACATAAGATCCCTTTACAGGTTACCGGCAATGGTATGCAAACTTTAGGCTCTCTTATTCAGCAGCATCCTAAAGGAGGCAGGCGATTACCCGAGCTTATTATTAAACATAGGGAAAGATGGGACGAAGTATTGCCTGACGGGGAAAAATATATGCTGAGTTATGCTGCCAATCATAATCGCGGTGCCCAGTTTATTAGTTTGAAAGACCAGATTGATGACCAATTGGTAGGGATATTTGATACGATCAGTTTAAAAATAAACGATTTTTTTTACGGACGTTATGATATCATGTGTACCAATGTGGAAGACCTGAAACTTGGGAAAAATTTCACTATATTGGAATACAACGGCTGTGGTGCCGAGCCCAATCATTTTTATGATACAGGATATTCGTTGATGGGTGCCTACAAGGAAATCTTAAAACACTGGAAAGCTCTATATGAAATCAGTAAATTCAACAGCCGGAACGTGGTAAAACCCTGGACCTTTAAGAAAGGTAGCGAATTCTTAAAGTCCGCCCGGAAGCATATCAGGGAAATGAAAAAGGTAGATACTTGTATGGGATAATTAACAAATTAGGTAATGTGCCAACGAGCTATGAATCTGTTTACTCATCACCCATTATTCATCCCTCATTCCTCATCACAAACAGTAAACACTAAAAGTAAACACTAAAAGTAAACACAATCAGTAAACAAACAGTAAACAAACAGTAAACACTAAACAGTAAACTATACATTAAACTAAACAGTAAACTAAACATTAAACTAAACAGTAAACTCTAAACAGTAAACACTAAACAGTAAACACTAAACAGTAAACACTAAACACTAAACACTAAACCCTAAACAGTAAACTCTAAACAGTAAACACTCCTCGCCTGTATTAAAACGTCTCTCCATGTGTCTGTCTTATAAGCATGTTTGTCAGTGAGGGGAAATGCTTCATGAAGCCGACAAACCTGTTCGTGACCCATTCTTTTCCAAACATGCTTTGTATTAGCCTTCCGGCCCCAAGTCTCTTTGCGAAGGTTTGTTGCCATTTTTTTGTGTAACCGTTTTCCATTTCTTCCCGGCTTATGTTATTTTGAAGGAATGCTTCTATGAAAGCAGTGGCCAATTTACTGCTGTGCAGCGCCATACTCATTCCATTACCGCATAACGGGGTGATCATTCCGGCAGCATCCCCGACCAACAAAATATGATCTTCCACTTGTGTTTTTTTAGAAAAGGATACCTGTGAAATAGTAACGGGAGCTTTATATAGCATTTCACTTTTTTCAAATATAGTTTTCAGGTGCTTGTTTTTAAAAAGGACATTTCTTTCCATTGCGGGTATGGAATTATTATTCAATTTAAGATTGGCTGCAGTGGTAAGATAACAGAGACAGTATCGGTCATCTTCAATTTTTGATATGCCACAATACCCGTTTTTAAAATTGTGCAGTGCAATCGTATCTGCGGGAAAAATTGTTTTGATATGATATTTTACGCCTATGTAATTATTTAATTTATTATTCTTTTGAGTAATAAAATTTCTCTTCAGCCGGATATCCATATTGCTTCTTTTACCAAAACTGCCGCAGCATATTTTGCTGTTAAAATTACCACTTGCAGTATCCAATGCAAATTGTTCGCCGCTGAATAACACGTCTTCTACCTTACAATGATCATGCAATACGACCCCTTTTGCAAGTGCAATTTTTTTCAATTCATAATCAAGGGTATAGCGGCTGATTCCAAATCCGCCAAGCGGGAGGTTTTGCTGAAGGCAATTACCATCAGGTGAACTAACGATGAGCTTTTTTATTAACGGCAAATTCATATCATTCAATGGCAGGCCCAGGCTTTCCAGGAAGTCACGGCTTTCCAGGCTTATGTATTCCCCGCAGACCTTGTGAAAAGGATATTGTTCTTTTTCAAACAGCGCAACGGTATGTCCTTTATTTCTTAATTGAATGGCCAGGCCTAAGCCCGAAAGTCCGCCACCAATAATGCAAACATCATATTTACGGAGATCATTCATTTCAGTAGTTGGTACAAATGATTAAATGCCTGAATGCCCATTTCCATTTAATTGAATAATTTGATATACCTGCTTCCGCAATCATTTTTTGCCACTCCTTCTTTTTAAACCCTCTGGCTACAGAAAGTGGGGCATCATTCCTGACAAGGTAGGACCTTGAGAAGAAACCGGTAATTATTTTAATCGGGTAATAAGCCAACGGATGCCTGTGAAGGTCATTAATAAAAAATCCCATGGTTGCGGCTGCTCTCATCCATTGCAGCATTTTTACTATATCTTCTTTTACAAAATGATGGCAGAAAAGGGAAGAAAAAATAATGTCCGGTTTGTTGGCGTCAAACCGAACGGTATTATAATCTGATTCGATCCAAATTGCCCGCAACGCCGGATACTGCTGCCGGGCAAATTCAATACATTCCGGTTTCTTATCAATGCCTATAAAACTTACCTCCATTGAATTGCGGATGCACCATCTTTCAATCGCTTTCAAATTGTCTCCGCCGCCACAGCCAATTTCACAAATGGTCACCGGCTGACCGCGGTGACAGGCCTGCAATATTTTTTTAATCCCGCCAATAGAAATTCTATGACCGCCAAGGTAAGAATTAATGGTATTCAGCTCTTTCATGTTTTGCCGGATATCGGCAAAAGGGATACCCTCCCTATCCAATAGTTCTTTTTCACACGACCTTATGCGGAGGTTAATCATAGGTTGCAATAAATGTTTCCATCGTAAGCCCCGGTCCGAATGCAGCGCTAAATATCATAGCTTTTTTTCCCGGGTGTTCATTCTGTAATTCCATCAATATTTTTTCCAAAACAAATAATACGGTAGGGGAGCTCATATTGCCATAATCTTTTAATACATCATATGAATATTGCAGGTCGGCTTTTGTTAGCCCGGCACTTTTTTGAATCGCTTCCAGGATTTTTATTCCCCCGGGATGTATACACCAATGGCTGATATGCTCTTTCTTTAACGAAGCATTTTGCAATGCATTTTCTACCAACGGATAAAAATCTTTTTTTACAAGGTCGGGCACATAGCCCGAAAGCGTCATCAGAAATCCTTTGGACGAAAGTTTCCAGCTCATATCCGTTTTCCCCTTAAATTCGACTTCGGAATAAAAGTTTTTTATTTTAATGCCTTTGTTTACTGTTTCATTATTTTGAACCAGCACGGCGGCACAACCATCTGCAAATAAAAGCGTGGAGGTAATGTTATCAATGGAGTTTTCTTTTTGGAAATGAAGTGTACATAGCTCGGTACAAACAATCACCACATTTGCATCCTTACTGGTATTGCAGATGGCATCTGCAATTTTTAATGCATGAATTGCCGCATAACATCCCATGAAATTTACTGAAGTTCTGAAAATATTACTTCGTAAATCCAAAGCTTCCATGATCTCGAGGTCTAAGCCGGGGGCGCTCATACCGGTACAACTTACCGTTATCAGGTGCGTGATATCATTGTTTTCAATTTTCCCGTTAATGCACCTGCTAATTGTATCGATTGAAAGCAGGGCAGCATTAGCCGCATAACATTTCATTCGCTTTTCGAGGTCGGGAAAGGGTTCCAGATCAAACGTTTTTTCATAAAACTGCCGGTCGGTTGCTTTTAAACTATAATCAGGTATTACCGAATACCTCGTAGTAATACCACTGTGCCGGTACAGAAATTTCATTTTACGGGTCTCGGTGCTATTGGCACAATATATGGTGTCAGCAAAAGAAAAAATATTTTCCTGTTGATGTTTATAAGGAGGCACTCCTGTCGCTATCGAAATTATTTTACTCAAATTTTTTGAATTAGGAATAAGACAATAAATGCTGCATTGCTACAGACGGATGCCAATACATTCATGCGCATGGTATAGACAAAATTTGCACTGCTGTTATTTGCAGCTACTCTATTATACCACCATACAAAATATACGAGCACGGGAATGAAAAAGATCTGAATGAAAAGAAAACCATTTTTCTGAAAGTTTGAAATAAGTTGAAAAGCCAGCGAGGTTACAGCAAATAAATATACGATCGCTGTAAAAATGAAAGTTCCTTTATAACCTAATAGCATACTGATTGTGGTAACTCCATCTTCCTTATCCTGCTGATGCTGATAAATTTGTGTTAGTGGATAAAATCCGCCGATCAGCAGGGAAGCAGCGACCATGCCAGCGGGGGGAACGAGTAGCGTTTTACCGCTACTGCTGCCATGCATCACCAAAAAAAAGGTGACCG
>JBDTWP010000143.1:0-14464 GCA_040006615.1 Ferruginibacter sp. | reverse complement strand
GAATAATTTTTGCTTTACTTTTTCAATGATTTGTAACTGCCTTATCTGCAATAATCCATTGATAAATACACCAAAGACCACCATGGCTATCAGTACTACGATAGAAGTGGATATGGTGCCTGCCATTACAAAACTGATAATAGATTGTATGCCTAAGGGCAAGGATAGCTGTACAAATCCGGCAAGCAAGGCAAACATATATATCACCACAATATCCTGCCGGTCTAACAGCAGTATATTGTGAAGTTTTGCTATGGATTTTGTGATAGAAATACTTTTGTCTGGCATAATATTGCTTTACTATTTAATCATATTTATTTTGTTAAGCGAAAATAAGGTGAATAGGCTTAGAATCCATTTAAATTCCGCTTCCTATTTTGAGTATGACGGCTCATCAACTGCATCTTTCACTTTTTTTGCTATGCGGAAATGTTTGAATAAATATTTGTGAAAGGGAATTACTCATTATTGGTTTCAATATTTTATTCAGGATACCAATTTATTACACAAACCTTCCACATCTGCTAATGCTTGCCCCGGAGCATTTCAGGCAATGCTTTAGTTGGCCGGGCAAACAAAAAGCATTTGCTGGCCGGAAGCCCTGGTTGCATGGAGTATTCAGATGCGCTCTTTTCATAATTTATTAATCAATTAATGATGCATATTGATGTTTTCAGGCCTTTTAAATTCTTCTCAATTATTTACGTTACTACAATTCATTGGCCGGGATTAACATTCGATTTCCCTTTCAAAAAAAAGCTTCTCCTTTTGCAATCTCATTAAATTTCCCGTTTTCATAAATGATGTTACCATTTACAAGTGTATGTGTTACCTGTGAATGAAAAACCTGCCCTTCCAATGGCGACCATCCACATTTATATAAAATATTTTCTTTGCTCACTTTCCATACTGCGTTTAAATCAACAAGTGCCAAATCGGCGTGGTAACCTTCCCGAATAAATCCTCTTTTGTTTATACGATATAAAATTGCAGGATTATGACACATTTTTTCAGCTATTTTTTCTAAGGAAATAAGCCCCTGAAAATGCAATTCAAGCATAATATTCAGTGAGTGCTGAACCATTGGCGCCCCCGACATAGCTAAAAAATAAGTTTTTTGTTTTTCCTCCAAAGTATGGGGTGCATGGTCGGTGGTTATTATATCAATTCTGTCATCAAGTAAGGCTTTTAAAAGACCTGTCCTGTCCTTTTCTGTTTTAATGGCGGGGTTCCATTTAATTAATGTCCCCAACTGTTGATAATCTTTTTCCGAAAACCAAAGATGATGTGTACAAACTTCAGTTGTTATTTTCTTTTCCTCCAGGGGAATATTGTTTTGAAATAAATTTGTTTCAGCTACAGTTGATAAATGGAGAATGTGCAGCCTTGTATTATATTTTTTCGCCAATTCAATTGCTGCTTTGGTAGCCTGATAACAGGCTTCTTCACTCCTTATTAATGGATGAAATTTTACCGGCACATTATCTCCGTATTCAGCTTTATAATATGCTTCATTCCGTTCAATGATTGCTTCCCTTTCAGAATGAATGGCGATAATGGATTTGCATTTCGAAAACATTTTTTCCATTATTGCAGGGTTGTCTGCCAGCAGATTTCCCTTTTTAATAAAATATAAACCATCGTCAGAAACACCGATGTATCGGGATGTACCTGATTGCAGAACCTCATCCATATTTTCGCTGGTAACTCCCATAAAAAAGGAATAATTGGCAAATGACCTTTCTGCTGCAATCCTGAATTTATCATTGAGAATAGCCGGGGAAAGAACATTCGGAATGGTATTCGGCATATCAATAAATGAGGTAACACCTCCGGCAACAGCCGCTTTGCTCTCACTGTAAATATCTCCCTTATGCGTAAGGCCCGGCTCCCTGAAATGAACCTGTCCATCTATGATGCCGGGGAATAGATGTTTTCCCTGTCCGTTAATAATAACTGATTTGTTGCTGTGGCCGGTTTCAATTTTCCCGATTTTTTCAATGATACCATTTTGAATAAGTATATCAGCATTGGTAATTTTACCTTCACTTACAATGCTGGTGTTTTTTATGATTATCGTTTGCCGCACTATTGTCTGTTTTGTCTGCTATATCTTTTTTGACGGTTTAACTATGTGCCTATCAGCATATCTTTTGTTGGTTGGTAAAAATATTTAACAGCATCTTAGTCAGAAACACCGGGCATAAATTCCTGCTTCCTTTTCTTTAAATCAAAATTTAGCAAAACTGAGATCTGAAAGAAATCACGTCCCGTTTCATCATTGATTTTGTAATCAAACTGATGTACATAGCCAGTTTGAAAAGCCAACGTTTCATTTACTTCATACCCTCCTCCTATAAAAAAACGGTTTCGCTCAAAATAAGGCGCTGTATCAGTAAAGAACACTTCATTCCAAACTGCTGCATAAAATGTTTTCGGTATCACTTCTTTGTTATTTATTGGAACCACCGCATTTAATCTGTACCTGAACCGGTTACGAAAGCCATTGTTTGTAAAGCGTTGTTCGGCCCGGTACCGGTGATCAAATGTTATTCTTTCCAAATGCTGTTTCATTACCAATTGTACCCAGGTCCGCATTTCTTTTTGCTTATAAGGCATTTTAAAATTACCTCCTTCGCTATAAGTGTTGTAGGACCCAAAACCACCGGTAACAGCAAACTTTGAATTTATATTATAGGTTGCACCAGCTTTTATTTCGTAATAATGAAACTGGTTGTAAAAAGACAGGCTCCGCAATTGCGGTTCAATAAATAAACTCCATTGATTATTAATATTCACCTTTGCGTTTATAATATTCCATGAACCTATCTGGTTTTGAAAACTTTGTGCCTGAACGGGATTGCAAAAAACGTTTAAAATAAACAACAAACCTGTAAATATTTTTATTCTCCTGATTATAAAAAATTGTTTCAACTCAGTCATTCTTTTTTTTAGAACCAATTTATGCGTTAAATAAAAGCAGTATCTGTTCTGTAATTAAACAATATGTTTTTTCAGTTGGGTGCATTCCACATTCATCCTGCTACGGACGACGCAACAAAAGCAGTATAATCTTTTTTTCATCTTTTCATTTTCCTATTTTTAAATATTTAAATTTCACGGTTCACGTTCTTTGGCCCGAACGGGCCGAGGCCTGTTCTTGTGCAATACCATTGGTAATTGCTTTGCAATTATTCACTAGAACAGGCCGCGGCCTGTTCCTACAATGCCCATTAGATGATTATACCCCAATATTGTCGGGTATATCAGACCTCATAGGTTTCTCAACCGTGGTCGGTGGGGACACCGACCACGGTTGTGATAGAAGATACATCAAAAATAGTGACAGGAAATGCACCACAAAATTTATCAACTATTAAAAACATTTCGATCAATATCATGAGAAACAATCCATATAAAAATATGGCACAAGCAATACGTTTGGTAGCTAATAAAATTTCACTACTTAAATCAATGATATTTTTGAATCCAACAGCCCTGGTGGGGAAACCGACCACGGATGATTGCCCTGGTTGGTGTCTCCACCAACCAGCGAATATGGAATGCACCCCTCAAGTCTTTTTGCTTAATCTTCATTGTAAATGATTTACCATCTGATCCGTTGCTACATTATAAATCAAGCCTACGGCTCTACCAAAAACATAAGTTGACGGCTATGGTGGGGACACCTACCGGGGCTGGGCCGTGGTTTGTGTCCTCACAAACCACTTGTTGCCGCGACAATTTGTTATGCACCCTTTAGTTCTGCCCTTCTTCTTTTCCTGAAAATTGCTTTTTCAATTTCTACCGCAAAAAATACAATGGATGAAGCCGCACCAACTCCCAGAAATTCATTTAGTGTTAGGGACTCCGTTTTAAAAATGGGTTGCAGAAATGGCAGGTACGTAATGCCAAATTGCAACAACATGCTAAGCAAAACCGAACCAATCAATGGTTTGTTTGAAAATATTCCTATACTAAACAGGGATTGGTTTTCTGACCGGATTGCCAATACATGCGCCAGTTGACTTAAACATAGTACATTAAAAACGATGGTTTGCCAATGCAAACCATGTTTAATGGCGAAGCCCTGTGCACCTAGTGCAATACCTGCCATGAGGATACCCACCCATATCATGTGTATGCCCCTGCCACCGGCAAATACACTTTCCTGCGGTGGACGCGGTGGCCTGTTCATAATATTTTTTTCTGCTTTCTCAAATGACAAACTGATGGCAGGCAAACCATCCGATACCAGGTTTATCCATAAAATATGAATAGGCAATAATGCAATGGGCAATCCAATTATGGGGCCCAACAGTAAAGTCCATAACTCGCCTGAGTTGGTGGTCATCAGGTATCTGATAAACTTCAAAATGTTGTCATAAATCCGCCGCCCTTCCCGTACAGCTTTTATAATGGTGGAAAAATTGTCATCCAGCAATATCATGTGTGCTGCTTCTTTTGAGACATCGGTGCCGGTAATGCCCATTGCTATACCAATGTTTGCCATCTTTAATGAGGGCGCATCATTTACACCATCTCCCGTCATGGCAACAAAGTGGCCTTTTTTCTGAAGGGCTTTTACAATTTGTAATTTCTGTTGGGGAGATACCCTGGCATATACTTTTATCTTTTCTACTTTGGCCAGGAAATAATCATCTTCTAAAGCCGCCAACTCCTGACCTGTAATTACCAAATCATTTTCGTTGCTTAAAATACCAATTCGTTGCGCAATGGTTTTTGCAGTAAGCGGATGGTCGCCTGTAATCATTACCGGTACAATACCTGCGGTTTTGCATTGTACTATTGCGTCTGATACTTCATCCCTTGGAGGATCAATCATACCAGCTAAACCTAAAAACTGCAAACCGGATTCATTGCTTTCACTGCCAGGTTTCTCCGGTAATGCATCCCAGTAACGATAAGCAAAACCCAGTACCCGCTGTCCTTTTGAAGCCATAGTATCAACCTGCTGTTGCAAAGCCGGTATATCAATATTAACACAATGGTGCAATAAAATATCAGGCGCTCCTTTGGTAAACGAAATAATTTTATTTTGATAAGAATGAAAAGTAGTCATGAGCTTGCGCTCCGCATCAAAAGCAATTTCCGCCAGCCGTGGCCAGACATCAGGCTTTATGTTTTGTTCATCCGACACTTCCATCAAAGCAATTTCGGTAGGGTCGCCTTTAATGGTTTCACCATCGGCATACGCATCGTTGTTTAAGGCAAATGCGTGTAACAGCAACGAAATCTCCTCCTGTTGTCTGATGGAGGTTAAAGCATTTCTTTCCTGTAACTGACCGCTTACAAAAACCTGCTCAACAAACATTTTATTTTTGGTGAGTGTACCGGTTTTATCTGTGCATATATAGGTAACTGAACCCAACGTTTCTACGGCAGGTAATTTTCTGATGAGGCTGTTATTCCGTATCATTCTTTTGGCTGCCAATGCCAGGCTAATCGTAATAACTGCAGGCAATGCTTCGGGGATAGCAGCCACTGCCAATGAAATGCTGGTCATGACCATTTTAAAAATATCTTCTCCACGCAACCAACCGGCCACAAAAAATAAAATGCATAAAAACAATACCAGTACAGATAATTTTTTGCCGAACGATGCCATACGTTGTTGCAGCGGTGTAAGCACTTCATCTCCCTGCAGCATTTTTGCAATAAGGCCCAGTTCTGTTTGCATGCCTGTGGCTACTACCATACCGCTGCCTCTGCCATAAGTGGCAAACGTACCTTTAAATGCCATATTTTTTCTATCCCCAATGGGTAAATCATCTGCCTGCAATGCTTCGGTGATTTTGTCTATAGCATGTGATTCGCCGGTAAGTGCCGCTTCTTCAATCTTTAAATTGATGGATTCTATGATGCGGATATCCGCCGGCACTGCGTTGCCTGCTTCTAACATCACTACATCTCCCGGTACTAATTCAACAGCGGATAGAAAAGATACTTTTCCATCACGCAAAACCTTCGCCTGCGTAATGGCCATTTGTTTTAAGGCATGCATCGCTTTTTCGGCACGGTATTCCTGAATGAAACCTACTATAGCATTTAGCAAAACAATAATAAGTATAACGATGGTATCTTTAAGGTCGCCAATGATGCCTGATAAAACTGCTGCCGTTAGCAAAATTACAATCATCACATCTTTAAACTGCCCAAAAAAAATGCCTGCGATTGTTTTCTTCTTTCCTTCCTGCAGTTGGTTGGGGCCAACCTGTAATAATTTTTCTGCTGCTATGGAAGCAGACAAGCCCTGTGCATTGGAGTCAAAAGAATCAAAAATTTCCGCTAAGGTTTGTTTGTGCCAGTTCATAAAACAATATTATCCGGTCCATGCCGTCAATATGGTAAAATAATTCTCCAAATTGCGTTTCCAGTTCCTCTTAGAACATAAACTTTATTTTAAATTATTTTATTAAAAGATTTTCCTGTTACATTAAGTTTTGTCTTTCTTTTTTCTATTTGCCTCTTCAATGCCTCTACGGCATCGGCTATGGCTTCTTCAAATGTTTTACATTGGGCATTTGCCAGTAAATCATTTCCGGGAATTACCAACCGGATATTGCATACTTTGCTTTCCTTTATATCCCATTTATCGCTGCTCATCCTCACTTCGGCCACTATTATATTATCAAAGAATTGTGCAAGTCTGGCCACTTTTTGATATAATAATTTTGTAAGTTCCTGTGATGCGGTAAAACCCCGGGTTTGTAATTTAAGTTTCATATATTTAAATTTTAGTTTCTTATTTATCTGTACTTTTTGCAAGTTTGAAGGGAACATTATTTATTAGAATGTATCGGAGCCGGTATATTTTCCATAGTCCTTTCATCCTGCATACATGGGTGAAAGGGCAGCGCTAAACCCAGAGATAGAGCAGATTTCTTTGTTCTTGTCCTTTTTAGGCTGGAAGAACTTATCACTGATGAAGCATACATTGTTTATTATTTATAGTTTATTTAATAAAAACGTATCCATATTTTTCTTTTTAATATTTTGAAGCCTTGAATTGATAAATAGTTTTTTAATACATTAAAAGGATAAATGGGTGGTAAGTATCAAACCGTTATTGTATTGAAATACATTTCTTCCACCTACTTCACGGGGTATCTGAACTATCTGGCTTAAAAAGCCGCTTTCTAACCGAACTTTTGAAGAAAACCGATAACCTAACAGAAGACCCAACCGGTTTTGATCGAACACATTTTCATTTACATTCTTTCCAAAACCAAGAAATATTTCATCGTAAACAGCAGCATAAGGTGTTTTGTCTGCAAATGTTTTTCCTTTTAGCGGTATCTGCATACGATACATATACCTGAGCCTGTTTACAAAAAAGTATTCATCTTCTTTGGTTAAAGCGGCATTGGTGTACCGGCCTATCCACCTCTGTTCCAGCATAAAGCGATGGCTAAATTCTACCATGCCCATTTTGTCATTTACGGCTGCCATTTGAAAGGCTCTGTGTTCGGTAAACTGCTTGCCAAAACCATTGATGGGTATATCCCCGTAGTTGTACGTTTCTATCCAGGCATATCCCAGGCGCAGGCTAAGTTTTGGATTTACCAGGTAATTGACGCCAGTGCGGAAAAGACTTTGCTGCCAATCTTTAATTACATTATCCCTTCGCCATTGATATTCGGTATGAATGCCCCACTTTTTATTTAGTTTAAATGTGCCATTATAAACATACCAGCCAATATTATTGTAGTCGCTTATCCTGGTATTTTGGGCATTCGTAACCGAAGCCGAAAAAAAACACAGTAATAAAATGCATAAGGAATAACTTTTATTTCGTTTCATGCTTCATTTAGTCTATAAATTCTGATGTTCCATCTGTCAATCTGTAAAATGCATCTGTGATTTTTATTTCGCCATTATCTTCCAGCTCTTTTAATATTGGGCTTTTTCCCCTGATTTGCTTTTGCGCATCTGTTGTTAGTGAAGCGGTTGTTACATCTTCCTTTTTTGTTTGCTGATTGCAGGAGAACAAAAGGGTTACTGCAGATAGCTGTGCAAATGATTTTAATTGTCTCTTCATTTTTTTGAAATATATGCTGCCTACTTTGTAAAACGGCGTCCGGCTTGTCCGCTATTCTATGTTTTTATGATTTGCCATACTTACCTGGCTTTTAAGCGCTGTATTTCAATTTTTAGTTTTTCAATTTCTATTTGTTGTTCTTTAAATGCCGCTACTAAAAAAGGTATCAGGCTCGCTTCATCAATCGTTTTTACTATAGCATCCCGATAAACATTTTTGCCATACATATAAGGGATACGTTTTTCTCTTACAAGGCCAGGAAAAACATCCTTAAAATTTTCCGCTATAAACCCATAATGTGTACCTTTTTTCAAATAAAGGTGTTTATAGCTATGTGTATCGTATTCAAAAACTTTTGGCTTTAAGCGGATAATAGCCTCCATTGCATTATCAATTTCACTGATATTTTTTTTGATTACATTATCAGGATAGATTTGTGCAAAAGAAATTCCGGCAATGCTTAGAAAAGAAACTAGTAAAATAAATTTTGCCATTTGTTTCATTTTAAGTTGAGTTTCAGTGTTGAAAAAAATTGTTGTTATATTTTAAGTACAAAAATCAAAGGAATTGAACATTAGAAAACTAAAATTATAACCCTGGAATTCTTGAATTTGGCTGCTGGTTAAGCGCAAATTCGAAGGCAACGCGTAAGCCAGTGATGCCCCTTGAATTTTCAGCAGTTGACCAACCCTCGTGCCTCAGGCTAATGTCAAAAACATTTCCGCCCAGTTTAAATTTATCTCCCAGGCCCAGTGAATAGGAAAAGCCAGTACTGCTATTATCGCCCATAAAAATTATTGCTCCTGCTTCACCCGCTCCGTAAAAAGAACCCAAATAATATCTTGCACCTAATTTTATGGGGATGGCAGAAATATCGGGATTTTCAATGTTTAGGCTATTTTTTGCTGCCATAAAATAATAACCGGTGTTGATTGTGGCACTTGCATGTTCGGCAAAAACATATTCGCTTTTTAAAGTGATACCTCCTCCCGTTTTATTAGTAGCTGAAAGTTTTGATTCAGGAAAGAGTACCTCTGCACCAAAGCTGCCAGATATTGTGTTAACTTTATAAGCCTGTGCAACACAAACATTATTAAAGAAAAATAAGGTCAAAAATATAAGTGTAGTTACTGTTATTATTCTCATTGAAAGTAAGTTTAAACTTATTATTATAAAAAATACTATAGCACATTACGTGGGTGCATTTCAGATTGTCGCTGGTTGGTGGGGACACCAACCAGGGCAATCAATTGTGGTTGGTGGGGACACCAACCAGGGCAATCAATTGTGGTTTGTGGGGACACCAACCAGGGCAATCAGCCGTGGTAGGTGTTCCCACCAACCATGGCACAGCGACAATTTGAAATGTACCCCATTGCGTTCTATCACTGACCAATTAAGATTGGTGCTTTTCCATCTGTGATAATTACTTTTGTATTGGGCGATTTAGATAACTGATTAAAGGCTTCTATACTTCTGATTTCAATAATTTCGGGTGTTAAACCCTCCGCTATTATCTTTTGGGCATCTCTGGTTCCCTTTGCTTCAATGATTATTCTTTCTGCTTCAAGCTTTTGCTGCTGTAAAACAAATTCCATTCTCATAGCATCCTGTTCTGCCTGTAACTTACTTTCTATAGAACTTGATAGCCCTTCGGGTAATTGAATACTTTTCATCAAAACAGATTCAATTACTATTCCCTGTGTGTTGAGTGTTTCGCCCATTTTATCTCAAATAGATAGTTCAATATTCGACCTCATCCCGGAATGCATATCCTTGGCAAAGAATTTTGAACAAACATCAGCAGACGCAGATCTGAAAACATTCGCAATGATTGATTGGTAGTTTAATCCCAATGTCCTTATCACACCCGGCACTTTAGCCTGGTCTAATCTGTATAATATTGATATTTGAGAATTAATACTTAGCCCTTCTTTGCTTGGCAGATTGAGCGACAATTCCAGGTTATTGGTTTGAATGGATGTTCTTATAACTTTGCTGGTAAAAGGATTATACAGTACAGTTCCCTGTGTAACTATATTGTCCGATAGTTTGCCCAATTTTTGTTTTACGCCTACTTCGCCCGGCCTTATAACCGCACAACTTGAGATTGAAAGCACTGCAACAGCTATCATTAAAAAAAAGAATGATATCCATAGTTTAGAAAAGGTACCTGTTTTAAATATTACCTGACTTTTGGGATTATCAAAATGATAAGCCGTTTTCACATTTGGTGTAGAAACATTTTTCATTTTAAATTGAATTTAATTGTTTATTAATATTATATGCTATTGCTAAAAGATCATAAATGCCAGCAGCTATCAATGAAAAGATCAGGCAGCTCTTTACTGCTGCCTGAAGCTGGCTCTACTTAGGATTATTAATTATCAAGGTGTCCTGATAAAAATTCACAGCGCCTGTCGCAATTTCATGTGTTCCTCCAACAATCCCAATTTGCCCTGCTTCAATCATTTCTTTTAAAATGGTGCTCCGTTCCATAATGCCTTTTACTGTTCGTTTTACGTTGATGGTTGAAACTTTTTCTACAAATTCATCATTGCCGGAATTACGGTTTTGGTTTTCTGTAAGTTCATCATCCACAGCAGGTCTTATTTTGGTTAGCAAAGCGGTAAGGTTGCCCATTTCTACATGGTCGCAGGCACCTTTTACTGCGCCGCATTTTGTATGGCCAAGCACTACAATTATTTTAGCGCCGGCCACTTTGCAGCCAAACTCCATACTCCCCAAAATATCTTCGTTAATAATATTGCCGGCAATACGTACACTGAAAATATCACCCAGGCCCTGGTCAAATATCAGTTCAGCGGATGTTCTTGAATCTATACAACTCAGGATAACTGCAAACGGGTGTTGCCCGTCGGATGTTTCATTTGCCTGTTGCAGAAGGTTGCGGTTTATTTTAAGGTTATTTACAAAACGCTTATTGCCTTCTTTTAATAATTCTATAGCCAGTCCCGGCGGAATGGCTGCCTGCATTTCTTTAGTTAATGTTTTCATTATTTATTTGTTTTTAAAATGGTTAATGATACTATTCTGGTTCAATAAAGTTTTTAGTTTCAACCGTAATGTTTTTTGTTTTTGCATTTATTTTATAGTCTTGTATTAATTCAACCACATCATGAGCAATAGACTTTGATTTTTCGCAATCAATAATCACTTTTGAGTTGTTTGGAACAGCATTCAGCGCCTGTAGCACACTTGCTTTATTGAAGAATGAAACTTCTTCCGCAAGTACCAGGTGGTGTACTTCATGCCCATCCCCGGCAGTTATGATATCTTTCATGTGGTGTGAATTGCGGTAGCTGTGGCGCAAGGTGTAAAAAATACCAAACAATACTCCAATGGTAATCCCTTTCAACAAATCCGTTAATAGGATCGCCACTACGGTTGCTGTAAACGGTATAAACTGTTCCCATCCCTGCTTGTACATTTGTTTAAAGAGATCAGGTTTGGCCAATTTGTAGCCCACCATCAATAAGATAGCGGCTAAACTCGCCAGTGGAATCATATTTAGCAACCCTGCAATGGTAATTGCGCTGATCAATAAAAACACACCATGCAGTATGGCACTCATTTTTGTTTTGCCGCCAAAGGTTATATTAGCAGTACTGCGTACAATAACCTGTGTAACTGGTAAACCGCCAATTAAGCCTGACAAGACATTACCTAAGCCCTGTGCTTTTAATTCCCTGTTGGTGGGTGTAATCCTTTTATAGGGGTCCATTTTATCTGTCGCCTCTACACAAAGTAATGTTTCAAGACTGGCAACAATGGCCAATACAATACCGATTTTCCAAACTTCAAAATTTGTTATCTGTGAAAAATCAGGAAAAGTAAATTGTGTAAAGAACTCCGATAAGCTTTGTGCCACCGGAAGCTGCACTACCTGGTCGGCCGCCAAACTGAAATTCAATACTTCGTTTTGATACATATAATTCATGGCAATACCCAAAATAACCACTACTAAAGGCCCCTGTATCAATTGAAATATTTTGTGTTTTTTGGTAAGTACTTTGTCCCAAAAAATTAATATGGCCAGCGAAATGGCAGCGATAAGTACCGCACCAGGGGTAATCGCATTGAATGCATTTGCAATTGCAGAAAAAGTATTTTCACCGTCTGTCTGAAAAAATGCCACATCACCTTCGGCATCTTTATCATAGCCAATGGCATGGGGTATTTGCTTTAAGATAATCAACAGCCCAATACCCGTAAGCATCCCTTTAATAACAGATGATGGAAAAAAGTAGGCAATAAATCCTGCTTTTGCAAAGCCCATAATAAGTTGCAGGATGCCGGCAATAACAACCGCCAGTAAAAATGCCGGCCATGAACCAAGCGTAGCGATAGAAGTTAAGACTATTACGGCTAACCCGGCGGCGGGGCCGCTAACCCCAAGTGGCGAGCCGCTTGCAATACCCACCACAATGCCGCCAACAATGCCAGCTATTATGCCTGCAAATAAGGGCGCACCCGAAGCCAACGCAATACCAAGGCAAAGGGGAACGGCCACAAAAAAAACGACCATACTTGCAGGCAGATCACTTTTCAGTTCTTTAAACAAATTATTTTTCTTGTCCATAATAAGGTGATTTTTGATTTGGTGGAGCGAAGATAGTGATAATACTTTCAAAGATAGTATTACTATTATCATAAATTGTAAAATATTTAACTATTTTTGTATGGAACTGCATTGAACATTATCCGTATCTGCATTGAAAACATCTGGCGCCACCATAAAAGCGCAGCTAAAAAATGGAAGTACAATTACAAATAAAAATGAATGAGAAGTTGTTTCTTCGTAACCCGGAGACAACGGAATTGGGTCAAAAAATCATACGCCACAGTATCCAGTTGATTTATAAAAACGGGTTTGAATCATTCACTTTTAAAAAACTTGCAGAAGATATTGGTACAACAGAAGCTGGTATTTACAGGTATTTTGAAAACAAACACCGATTGCTGATTTATATTACCGCATGGTACTGGGGTTGGCTTCAATACCGGGTATCCTTTAATACAAATAATATTAAGGATCCGGCAGTTAAACTTAAAAAAATTATTCAACTGTTAGCTACCACAGTTGTTGATGATGATAAAACAATGCATATTAACGAAGACCTGCTACACCAGATAATAATATCAGAGGGCTCAAAAGCATATTTAACCAAACATGTAACTGAAGATAATAAGGAGCAGTTATTTAAGCCCTACAAAGACCTTTGTGCTGTCATTGCCGATATTATTTTAGAATATAACCCCAAATATAAATATCCAAGGTCGTTGGCAAGCACAATTATTGAAATGGCACATTTTCAGAATTTTTTCATGAACAATCTTCCGTCACTGACCGATTTTGGTAAAACCAAAGATGAATTGAAAGTGGTTTCATTTCTGGAAGATCTGGTGTTTAGCAGCATAAGGAAAAAATAATTTCTTGGAAAGAATGTAACACATTTTCGTTTCTTTTGGGTTTGTGGAAAACCCATGTAAATTGACCCCCTTCCGCCAAATTAAACTGACCTGGGCATATTCTGCGGTAAAAACAATGCAGGAAAGAAAGAATGATACGTCAACAATTGCCAGTATGTGCATTCAGTCAACCTGACTCCCCTCCTTACTAAGAAAAAACAGATTGACCAATGGACAGTAAATGATGATGAATTGAGGTCCCGGGTAAAATTAACCTCACCGTGCATTCTGTTAAAACAATTAAAAATCATGTCCAGGGTTGATCTTTATCACTTTTTTTAACCCAGATCATTCGTTCCTTTGTATTTGATAAATTTCATAAAGTAAAGATGGAGCACTTTACAAGAAGATGGTTGTTCTTTTAAAATGAAAAAATTCCTCTTAGCCATATTAGCCCTTGTGTACATCAGCACTTCTACGGGCGCTAATGTTCACCTGCATTACTGCATGAGCCAATTGGCAGATTCAGGTCCGGGCCATCACAATTCCAAAACATGTCCTAATTGCGGAATGGAGAAATCGGAGAAGAAAAATAATGATTGCTGTAAGGACGAAAGCAAGTTTTTCAACAGCCATACCGACCAGGAGTCTTCCGTATCTGTTTTCCATTTGATGCATGCAGTAGCCGTCGCTTTTTCAGTTTCCTTTTTTGAAATGCCTTCTGTTGATATTTCTACCATACCAGAAGAAAACCCGATCAGCCATGCTCCTCCAAAAGACAATGGCGTAGCGGTTTACATCCGTAACTGCGTTTTCCGCATATAGACTTTTCCTTTCTTTGCAAGCCTTACAAAATATTGTCAGGCTTTTGGCATTCCCATATACCAATCAAATGTATTTATTCAATTCAAATCAAAAATTACAACAATGAAATCTTTAAAAATGCTGATGATGGCAGCTTTAACCATC
>JBDTWP010000142.1:0-14503 GCA_040006615.1 Ferruginibacter sp. | reverse complement strand
AATTTGAATTACATATACGCCATTTGTAAATACTTAATTTTCAAGTATTTGTGTATACGGCTTTTGTTGCGCCCCAGAACAGGAGAAATTTGGAATGCACCCAGGTTAATAGCGATTTCAAGTCCGGATTAGCTGGTTAATATTTTAAGATGCTCCTTTTCATAAACACAAAATGGTCTGTTGCCATATTCAATCATTCAAGTCTTTTTAACTCTTTTAAATAATCGTATTGCAGGTCTTCGTGAAGGGTAGCGATCAGTTTTGCGATTTTTTTTAACTGAAATTGGTATAGGTTGTTTAATCCCGTACTCTTCCGGATGGGTATTGAAGAATTAAACAGGGTACTGCAGAAATACAACAATAGCTCTACTTCAGCCTGCCTGGAACTGGTATAGCGTATATACTTACCTGTTGTTCTTAATATCTTGCGAAGACTTTTCTTTGCAAAGTATAGATTTGATTGATTGATCTCTGCAAAATGTGCCTCCATGTCTATTTTTACACTTTCAATGTACGCAGACTCATCATGTGCTTCAAATAGTAAATAGCTAAGCAATTCTTTATTTTCTTTCTTATATTTTGCAAGGCGTAGGCACAGGTCAAGCAATTTTTCGGGAGCAATAGCATTTAACTCCTGCTTGATTTCATTGATAGTAGCTGCTTTCATCCTGCTAAATTACAATATTTGACAGGAAGCCTCCTACTGGCGTGCACCCCATTGTTGCGGCAACAGGTGGTTTGTGACGACACAAACCATGGCCCAGCCCCGGTCGCTGTTCCCACCCACCCAAATCAGGAGCGGCAATTTGGAATGCACCTGAACTTGCCCTTATTCCATTTTTAATTATTTTAAAAAAAATAAATTAATCGGCTAATATTGACAGGTTATTTTTTTAAATTGCACTACAAACCCAATTCTATGAAAAAAACTATCATGCTGTTAATGCTATTTTTATGTAGCAGTCATTTTACCCGGGCCCAGCTTTACAAATCCATTGCGCCATCAGCGGCATTCTCCGACTCGCTCTCTATAATCGTACAGGACTTCAAAAAAAACTTTTCAACCATCCAAGGCAGCCAACTGTCATCCCAGGGAGAAATGGATGTATTTCGTTCCAAGGCCACGATCCCCGGAGCACTGCATTGTGCCATTTACCGTTTTCATTCTTTAGATGATACCACTGCAAGCTGGCAAGCCATTCTATATGAAGGTGACAGTTATGAGAATGCAATAAGAATTTATAAAAACATTTTTCACCAGGTAAAAAAATGCAGGATGAAATGGGAAGATAGAAGAATCATTTCTTTTACCGGCGAACTTGAAATGCCGGATGAAAATATACGATTTGCGGTTACGCCCTTAAGATTAAATTTTACAGATATCCCTTACCATGATTTCATTGGAGAAATAGAATTAACCAGTACCTACGATGGATGGGAAGTGCATTTGAACCTGCATAATAAGAAGAATGATGAAGAGAATTAATTTGGGCAATGTAGAATCTGTGATTTGTGATCTGTGCTTATTACAGGAATGGATTGGGACCTTACAAGTCATAAAAATACCTTGTCCTGTTTACTTTTATATCTCTCAGCAAACCGGATTTGGGACTGATACTAATATTAAAGAAACGGTAACGGCCAACAGGAGATACGTTGATGGCCATCTGCCAGCAATGCATTTCACGGGCAATTGAAACCGAAATCGTTCCTACTTCTTTTTGAGTAATATTATAAAAGCCATTTAACCCTAACTGCCATTTCTCTGTTAGATTCAATGTACCGTTCCAGTTAATATCCTGGAACACATTGGTATTGAAACCGCTGTAATCGGCTTTCCTTTCTCTTTGAAAACGTAGCGAATACGAGAAACTAACCGACCAGGGAATTGAAAAATCGGCAAACTCAGCGGGATTGTTACTGATATAGGCCGCTTCAGTCTGGTATTCATCCAAAGGCATACCTGTCGCAGGATCATAAGGCTGACCTGTTAACAGGTTATCCTTTTTTGGCTTTTTGGTTTTATCCCCCCCCTGGAACTGGCTGGACACAGAAATATTACCGCCGGTAAACCTGCCCAATGTCAATACTTTATTTCGCCATACTAATTTATTGATCCTTTCGCCCCTGGCATCTACCTGGTAAGGATCAAGGGTGGCACTGGCGGTAATACTGATCTTTTCAAACAAATTGCTCCTGGCTCCAACGTTGAAAGTGCTGAGTTGAAATGAATCTGAAAGGAAATTATAACTACCGCCCAGGTTTAATCCATCTATCAATGTGACTTTTTTTACGGCATCGGCCGCAGTATCCTTTTTATCACGCACTTTCATTTGAATATTATTATCAATATTAAAACTTAGACCTCCAAATTTACCTTCACCAAAAGGACCATTCAGGCTATTATCAAAAACATTGAACCTTGCAAAGTGTCCGAATGTATCAACCCGGGAATTATAAAAGTATTTTCCGTTCATATCCGGTTTATAATTCGCGCTGACGGAAGGACGTATCTCATGACGGATAGCTTTTATTTTTGAATTCTTCCCGAAAGTATAAGAACCGAATATACGCGTTGACATGCTTATGCCGTAAGACATATCCCTGGCGGCATAGAATCCTTTATTAATGGAAGTATCAAGCTTTCTTTTGGTATTGTCCCAGCTTCTCACCATTTTTTGCTGGTACCATCTCTCAGTATAGGATATGCTTGGCGCTATCTGCAGCGGACCTAATTGTGGTAATGAGAGGCTAATGGGTACATTGTGGTTAGCGCCCCATTGCAGGTTGTTGAATATTTGTTTCCCGATATTTAATTTGCTTACGGCGGTATCATCCGAAAAATAAGTAAGACTCCTCGCATTAGAATTCAATGCTATACCAAGATTTTCGTACCACTTATAACTTCCAATCACTTCCTTCCTTCTGAGTGGATACAAGGTATTTAAATTAAAACTGATGTCGGGCAAAGTAATATTTATCAGCTTGAGATTGGTATTCTGCGAGTGATTGGCGTTGATAGAAATATTATAGGGCTTATCCTTCCATACTTTGGCATAAGCAATACTTGAACCAAAAATGTTACTGAAATTGCGGGTAGGATTGTTAGGTACCTGCGAATTGAATTTACTGCTCCCTGCGTTCACGTTGGCGTTAAAAGTGACACCAGGCCTGGATTTGGTATCAAGACTGTGACTCCACCTCAAATTAAATGTTTTACTGGTAGAATAATCCGGATCGCCTTTAAAATTTGTTTTGAATCGCTGATAATCGAAAGAAAGGTTGCCCTGTCGCCGGTATCGCTTATAATACCGGGGGCTTATGTTAAAAGTGTACCCGCCGTATGAATAAATAGTTCCCCTTGTGGTTACATCCCAATTATCATTGATTACCTTATAATACCCGATACCGTTTAAAGACAATCCGAACTGATCATTGGTTTCAAAAGTAGGTGCAATCAGACCGGAATGCCTGCCCCGGGATAAAGGGTAGATGCCGAAAGGAAGTATGATTGGTACAGGCACACCTTCAAATTCAGGATGTACCGGGCCGGTAACCGCGAATTTTTTATTAATGAATTTTATTTTTTTACTGACAAACGCAAAATGCGGGGTATCCAGGTTGCAGGTAGTAAATCTGGCCTTATATGCATAAAAAGACGAGGAATCCACCTTTTTAATTTTTATTGCATAAATGTACATTTCATCCTGCTGTGTATAAGTTCCTTTGGTGAGCCCCTTCCCCGTTTTCATGTTAAAGGCAATTGTGTCACTGACCGTTTTTAGTTCACCCTGGTTAAATGTGGGAAATGAAATTACCTTGCCTAAGCTGTCCTTTCTAAGGTATGCAGTTACCAGGTTGGTTCTTTGATCAAATTCAATTCCGGGAGCTGTCAGTTCATTGTCGGTATATTTTACGGTGGATACTTTACCATATAAAAGAATCTTTTTACCAGGTACATCCAATACCATTGAATCATCCGCATGATATACTACCGGGGCGTCCAGGGAATCCTTTGATACATTTATATTAAAAGTGTCTGCTACCGTGCTGGTGAGAACAGTATCCGTTTTATTCGCCGTATCCTGCTGTGTAACAGGTACAGTGTCGGTAATTGAAATGTAATCATAAATTTTTAGCGTAAGATCCTTCTTGCAGATTATCGGGATTGCGTCGGTAGTTAAAGTTTTGTAAAACTGATTAAATTGGGTCTTGTCGCTCGTGTTACCAATCGTTACGCTAATGAACAGTGTCACCATCATGAATGCTAAAATGTATTTTGCCTTACCTTTGTTGTAGTTGTTCATTGCAGTTGTGGGCAAAATTAATCATATTACGTACAACTATGTGTGAAGAAACTCTTATAATTCCTAACCACTAATAAACCCGTTTTTAATATGGTCAGAATAAAATTGATTGTTCATGTTTTTATATCCGCCCTATGTTTTACCTCGTCCCTTTTCGCACAAACACCCAAAACGATTAAAACAATAATAGTAGATGCAGGACATGGCGGATCAGATGCAGGAGCGGTTGGCATGTATGAAGGCTCTCTTCGCTCAAAAGAAAAAGATGTTACGCTTGCCATTTCAAAAAAACTAGTGGCCGTTTTACAACGGGAATTACCTGATGTTAAAACTATCCCCACCCGCACCACGGATATTTTTCAGAATGTAAATGAGAAAGCCAGGATAGCAAATCAATATCATGGTGATCTGTTTATTTGTATTCATGCCGACTCAGGCCCGCTAAAAACAGCCAGGCGTCAAATAGGTACCCGGCAGGTTACTCACTATAAAACCACCTATACTGGCAAGGGTAAAAAAAGAAAGAAAAAAATTACCTCTAAAAAAGTAGAGGAACCCGTGTATCAATATTATAAATTACCCCTTCAAAGGAGTGGTACCAGTGTGTGGATATTCGCCTCTCATAAAACCAGTGATAAACTGAAAGCCATCATTGAAAATGAAGAAGAATTCAATATTGAAGCGGATGATAGCCTTAGTAACAGTGTAAATTTTGATAGCCCTGAAATGAAACCTATCGTGGCTATTTATGCAAAACGCTTCCAGCTAAAAAGCATTAATATAGGAATGCTGGTAGAAGAGGAAGTAGCAAAAACCGGCAGGCAGACTTTTGGTCTTAACCAACGCCAGGTGGGTATAAGGGTGTTGCAATCCACCAATATGCCGGCTATATTGATCGAAACGGGATTTATTAATAATGAAGAAGATGAACGTTATCTTAACAGCGAAAAAGGCCAGCAGGAACTCGCGGAAAGCATCACGCAAGCGGTTATACGATATAAAAGTATGATTGAATCCGGGAATTCCGCCAATACCACCGTTGTTAAAGATAATGAACCGGTGAATAACACTGTTGTAAAAGAAAATAATGAAAATATAACCCCGGCAGCCGAAAAATACAACAAAAGGTCAAAAAATATTATTAAAAGAATCGATATTACCCACCCGATTTTTAAAGTAGACCTGTATGATGACGGGGATGTGGACGGGGATATTGTGTCTGTTTATTTTAACGGATACATTTATTTGCATAATAAGAAATTGACAGAAAAGCCACTCACATTATATTTAACTGCCGATACTTCTAAGATCGAAAATGAACTATTGATCTATGCGGAAAATGAAGGGACTATTGCTCCCAACACTGCGTTAATGATCGTAACAGAAGGCTCCAACCGGACAGAAGTCAGAATTACTTCCGATGAAAAAAAGAATGGGGTAATAATTTTTAATAAGAAGTAACTCCGCTTATTCCTGCCTGGTATCCCCAGCCGGGCGGCTGCTTCCCTAATGTCGCCACGGGGTTGCCAGGGGGTTGCCAGGGGTTGCAAACCGTTAACAGGCTTAATTGCCTGCAGAGCTATTTGCAGGGTTGGCAACCCTTTAAAATCAACAATTAAAATGCACCCCCTGTTGGAAGAGTATCCATACCAACAAATTAATATGTATTTTTGAAGCTTAAACAATCCTGTCAACAACATGAAGATTTCTAACGAAACAAAGGTAGGTTCCCTGACTGCAATTTCTATTGTATTACTCATTTTAGGATTTAATTTTTTAAAAGGTAAGAACCTGCTTGCCAAAACAGTGCGTTTTTACGCGGTATTCGGAAATATTCAGGGCCTCGCTACCAGTAATGCAGTTGTTATTAATGGCAAACAGGTTGGTACCATATACAGCACGGAAGGTGGCCGGGATATGCGCAGAATTGTTGTCGCGATTACAATGAGCGAGGCGGTTAATATCCCGGATAATTCCGTTGCCTTAGTTATCCCGTCGCTATTAGGAACCACCTCAGTGGAAATAAAATTAGGCAACAGCGACATTTATAAAAAAAATGGTGACACACTCGCTACCATCTCGTCAAGCGGTTTGTTTGATGAAGCACTTCAAAGAGTAGACCCCGTTTTGGTCCAGGTAAAAGCTGCCGTCCGGTCCCTGGATTCCGTATTATTAACAGTTAACAGCATTTTTGACCCCAATACTAAAAATAATATCAGGGCCGTAATGGACAATCTGAATAAGACCACTGCAACACTGGCTTTGTCTTCCGCTTCCCTTCAAACCCTGCTCAATACGCAGACAGGTGCCCTGGCAAAAGCACTGGATAATATAAGTTCATTTACCGGCGGATTAAAAAATAACAATGCAAAAATAGACCAGACGCTGACAAACCTGGAAGCCACCACCGCCAGATTTTCGAGGCTCGACTTAGAAAAAACACTTACTTCATTAGATGTAACCGTTACAGAATTAAAAAATACGATCGGTAAGGTAAACAGCGACAAGGGCACACTGGGCTTACTGATCAATGACACCAAACTATACAATAACCTGAATGCCACTTCCAATAAATTAAACCTGTTGCTGGATGATGTACGCGTACATCCAAAACGCTATGTAAACATTTCAGTGTTCGGAAAAAAAGATAAAAGCGGCCCATTATTAGTTCCGTTGCCGGATACGGTGAATGCACCTTATACCCCCAAACTCTAATGGGGGCTATCCTGATGCCAGCTTCTACACAATTTTTTATCCTGATACCGATGGTTAGTTTTCAACAAGTTGAATGAGCCAGGAACCTCCGCCGCGGCGGAGCAGGGCGGCTAGCCAAAACTTTGTGATAGTGTTTGTAAATAAATCGGGAAATTGCAACTTGCTTAAATTAATTGTATTGAAATCAGGATCTACTTTTAGAATTTCCGTATTACTGATGCTAATGCTTTGTTGCAAATTTATTGTAGTAGCTCAAAACATAATTCCTCCGCCACCCGCCGCTGACACAGTCCGGGTGATACAAATTATCCAGGGGAAAAGCCTTCGTGAAAAAACAATCGATTCGTTAACCAGTATACAAACCATTGCCGGTGATGTTATTTTAAAAGAGGGGCTCACCCTCTTCTATTGTGACAGCGCTTCAATTAATAAGCGAACCAATATCCTGGAAGCTTTTGGCCACATTCATATCAATCAGAATGACAGCATACACACTTATTCGCAGTATCTTAAATATATAGGCAAGGAGAGAATCGCTTTCTTAAGTAAGGAAGTAAAATTAACTGATAACAAAGGGACATTGTTTACCCAGGATTTAGAATATGATCTTAAATCAAGTATTGGCAAATACAGTAACGGCGGACGGGTAGTAAATGGCAAAACGGTTCTCACCAGTACAGAAGGTGTATATTATGCTGATACGAAAGACGTATTCTTTAAAAAGAATGTTCATCTTGTAGATCCGAAATATGATGTGCGAAATGATACTTTACTGTATAATACGCAAACACAAATAACTTCCTGGAATACCCCTACCATTATTAAGAGTAAAGATGGTGGCGACGTTTATTCTTCAAACGGCACTTACGACCTGAAAAACGGGAAAGCGTTTTTTGGCAACCGTACCGTCATAAAAGACAGCACCCGAACCTATGTGGCGGATAAAATTGCTATTGATGATTCAACAGGTAAAGCACAGTTAGAAGGCAATGCTGTTATAAGAGACAGTGCAAACGGCTATTCAGTGTTGGGCAACCAGATCTATATTGATAAAACTAATGGTTCTTTTTTAGCTACCCGTAAGCCGGTATTGATATTTAAGGGAGAAGGAAATGACAGTACTTTTATTGCCGCGGATACGCTTTTTTCGGGAGTTGAAAAAAGAGATAGTTTGGGCAGGAAGATAATAGTATCACAGGATACGCTGAAGAAGGAAACTGTTGTAAGCCCGGAGGATTCCCTTTTGGCAAAAAGCGAAAGAAAAGACAGCGGTTTTATTGTTGCGCATACGCATTTACCGCAATTAGAAAAAAGAGACAGCCTGGGCCGGAAGATAACTGCACTAAAGGATACGCTAAATAAAGAAACGATTGTGAACCTGCAAGATTCGCTTTTGCCAAAAGTTGAAAGAAAAGATAGTTTCGAAAATAAAACACTGGTAAAAACTGAACAATTAAAAGATTCGGTTATTTCAAATTTACCGGATAATCTTATTGTAAAAAATGACTGGTTAAGAGGTGAAAAACCGGTTGAAAACAAGCCGGCCGGGGATACTGCGATCAACTCCAAAACAGGCAGTCTTCCTGTAAAACAGGACGTCAAAGACAGCATCAGGGGCAAAACAATAACAAAAGGACCGGTTCCAAAAGACAGCCTGGTAAATAAACCAAAGGTTCAAAACCGGCCTGCCGGGGATTCTGTTTTTAGCAGTTCAGCAGATAGCCTTCCTGCCTCGCAAATCATTGCAGACAGTACCGCCGGTAAAACAATATCAAAAAACCTTCTTTCACAAAAAGATGGGCTGAATGATACCGCTGCCATACACGTTTCCAGGGATACCGCAATCCGCTATTTCCTGGCTTTCCATTCCGTGCGGATCTTTAACGACTCACTGCAATCCGTATGCGATAGCCTGTATTATTCTTCTGAGGATTCCATTTTCCGGCTCTTTCAAAATCCCCTTGTATTCAGCAACAATTCTCAAATAGCAGGGGATACTATTTACATGTATACTAAAAACAAAAAAGCGGAACGCTTATATGTTTTCGAAAATGGGATCATCATTAATAAGACCAATGAAAAAATGTATAACCAGATTGCCGGCCGTACCCTGAATGGTTATTTTAAAAATGGTGAACTGGATTACATGAGGGCAAAGGGCTCGCCTGCCGAAAGCGTTTATTACCCCCAGGACGACGACAGCGCCTTCATTGGAATGAACCGTAGCAAAGGGGACGTAATAGATATATTTTTTTTAAATAAAGAAGTACATAAAATAAAATTCATAAACGATGTAGATGGCACTCTTTTTCCAATGCACCAAATCCCTGAAGATCAGAAATTCCTTAAAAATTATAAATGGGAGGATAAACGAAGGCCAAAGAATAAACTCGAATTGTTTGAGTGAAGATAGGGTGCCTTCCAAATATTAATACCATACTTTTAATTCTTCTTACAGAAATTTGAATCTCTCATTTTTTTTGCAAATGCTTAACAGCATAATCACATGCTTCTGCGTTTTGTAAGCAAATAGCGCTGCCTGTTGGCATTATTTTAGTTTCCTCATTCATTAACTAATTTTCAAAAAACTTAACATGAAGAAGACCCTGTTATTGGTTAGCATCATTACTTTTTTTTCATTCTCGATAAAAGCACAGGAATATAAAACGGCAGTTGGTATCAGGCTTGGGCCCAACTCACCGGCCATTTCACCGGGCTTTACAATTAAACATTTCCTGGACGAACAACACGCGGTAGAAGGAATTGTGGCTGTAAATAGTGGCATCGGTTTCTGCGCATTGTACGAGTGGCATTTCCCGGTTACATCGGTAGAACACCTTCATTGGTTTGCAGGCGCAGGAGCATATGCCGCTTATAGAAGCAATACTTCTTTTATTGGGGGTGCAGGCATCGTAGGAGTAGATTATAAATTCCCGGACATACCTCTCAATATCTCAATAGACTGGAAACCCGAATTGAATATTATAGAAAGTGTTGGCTTCGAAGCAAGCGGAGTTGGCTTTTCTGCAAGGTTTACCTTTTAATTTTACCAGGGAAATTTAATACCGCTATCCCGGCACACAATTTTGATAACCGGCATTAAACAAGGGTCAGGTTTCAATGACTGCTTGCCATTGTCCTGGTGAGTCACTCCCAAGGGTGACTCACCAGGACAATTCATCTATAAATCTTTACCCGTCAACTTTTTCGTAAATTTAACCTATGAAAATATTTTCCGGAGCGCAGGTGCGTCAATGGGATGCCTATACAATTGCCCATGAGCCCATAAGTTCAGTCAATTTGATGGAAAGGGCTGCCCGTGCATGTTTTACCTGGCTGGTCAATAATTTTGAACATCCGGATTCGTATACAGTATTTTGCGGAACGGGAAATAATGGAGGCGATGGGCTCGCAATTTCCAGGATGCTTCTATTGGCTGGCCACACAGTAAGTATCTACATTTTGGAAGGAGAAAAAAAAACAGGTGATTTCATTACAAACCTCGAAAGAATAACACCGCAGGCAGGCAGGCTGAACTATATTAAAGAGCCCGGTCTCCCCGAAATACCAACTGATTCTATTGTGATTGATGCTTTATTCGGTTCAGGTTTAAGCAGGCCCCTGCAGGGACCGGCAGCAAAACTCGTTGACCATATTAACGAAACATGTAAAAGAATTATCAGCATAGATATTCCCACAGGCTTATTTGCAGATTCCGGTTCTGAGGGGGAGGCTATAATTAAAGCCAGCCATACACTTAGTTTCCAGGCGTATAAGCTGGCATTCCTGGTAGCGGAAAATAATAAATATACCGGCACCATTCATTTGCTTGATATAGGGCTGCACCCGCATTTTTACAATGAAACGCCCGCCCTCTTTAATACGGTTGATCAAAATGATATCAGGTCCATTTACAAACCAAGAAACCGGTTTTCACATAAATATAATTTCGGACATGCGTTACTGTATGCCGGCAGCAAAGATATGATGGGAGCCGCTATACTTTGTGCAAAGGCTTGCCTGAGAAGCGGCGCAGGATTGGTTACTGTATTTACCGAAGATTGTACACAACCGGTTATTCAAACAGCGCTACCGGAGGCAATCACCAGCATGGTCAAAGATTTTGAAATGCTTACCCTGAAAAAATCAGCAACTGGTATTGGCCCCGGATTAGCGATATCCGGGGCAAATAAGGACCTCTTAAATAATTTAATTACAGGCTATCCCGGGCCGTTGGTGATTGATGCTTCGGCGCTCCATTTACTTTCAGCCGATACCGGAATACTTAAACAGCGCAGTATGAATCCTGCGGTACTTACACCCCATGCCGGAGAGTTTGAAAAACTATTTGGTAAAACTGCCAGTGAATTTGACAGAATTAAACTATGCGTAGAAAGATCCGTTGAATTGGGATGTTACATCGTTCTCAAAGGTCATCATACCCTTGTTGCCTGCCCCGATGGCAACTCATTTTTCAATACCACCGGCAATGCGGGAATGGCAACGGCTGGCAGCGGTGATGTACTGACAGGTATCCTTACCGGCTTACTGGCACAGGGCTATTCACAAAAACATGCTTGTATATTAGGCGTGTACCTGCATGGAATGGCAGGCGATATTGCGGCGGAGAAGATGTCGCAGGAAGCCATGATAGCCGGGGATATCATTGATTGTATCGGGGAAGCTTTTAAGTTGATGCCTCCATCCCCGCCGCGGCTGTACTGAGAATACCGCCACATAATCATAAAAGACATGAAAAACCTGCCAGGAACCTCCGGACGCTTCGTCTGACCGGAGGTTCCTGGCAGGTTACGAGGTACAATTTATATACCTTCCAGGGTTATTTAGTATATCAACCTATCAACACACCAACCTATCAACACATCAACTTATCCCCACTTATCAACAAATCAACCCTATCTCCCTCCAAATACCTTTTTCAAAATACCGGTAACCTGGGCTGCCGGATCTTTCCGTATCTTTTGTTCTTCCAGACTGATATTGTAAAATAGCCCGGCCAACGCTTTTTCAGTTACATAAGCGGTAAGATCCGTATTTACCTTATCCTGTGAAAACCTGTTATAATTGGAAAATACATCATTCCAATACCTGGTAGCGTCAGTTTTAGTAAGCGATCCTTCAATTACCGGCCTGAATTTTTCTGTTAATTCGACCGTGGTAATTCTCTTCAGATAATCAGTTGCCGCAAAATCACCACCACGCAAAATTTGTAAGCCATCATTAATGCTCATCTGCTTTATAGAATTCCAGAATATATTGCCAACCCCGTTTGCCGCGTCCTCCGCAGCCCGGTTCATAGAAAGAATGGCCTTATCTACTAATTTGCCCATACCCACACTCCGGAGCGTTTTCTCAACTTTCTGCGCTTCTGAAGGCATTAAGATCTTTATTGCCGCATCACCAAAAAAACCATCCAGCTTACTGAGCTTTTTGCTGCTGCTGTCGGTTCCAACCCGAAGGGCTTCTTTTAAACCGCTGATGATATCATCATTGCTCAAATTGTTACCCATTCCGGCAGTTGAAGAACTATTCAGAATTTTATCAGCGGCAGATTTACCGGTTGAATCTTTTGAAGTGACTTTTTTCAGTAAATTACCAATGCCCTGGGCACCTGCATTGGTAAAAAAAATAAAGACGATTGTTATAGTAAATATGAATTTTATCATTGTATTTTTCTAATCTGTCAAACAAAAATAGCACCAACGGCTTTAAAATGGGTGAATTAGTTTTTACCTTTGCAGACTTTAACAATTCAGTTTCATGCCGGAATTATCCATTTGGGAAAAGGAAAGTTTTTTTGCAGGGCAGGATGTAATAATTGTCGGGAGCGGGTTTTGCGGATTATGGAGCGCCCTGCATCTTAAATTATTGCACCCGCACTATAAAGTAACTATTCTTGAAAGAGGACTGATACCAACAGGAGCCAGCACAAGGAACGCAGGTTTTAGTTGTTTTGGAAGCCCTACTGAATTAATAAACGATGCGGAGTCAATGGGGGAAGAGGAAATGTGGGCCCTTGTTGCCATGCGCTTTAAAGGCTTGCAGGAAATTCGGAAATATTTTGCAGATGAAGAAATTGAATATGCCTCCACAGGAGGATATGAATGCTTTACCTATGATTCCGGCGACTGGAAGGAATGCAAAGCGAAATTGAACCGGCTGAATGAAAGATTAAAAGGCATAACAGGTGAAGAATCTGTTTTTACTGTAGCGGATGAAAAACTACGGGATTTTGGTTTCCGGGGCTTCGAACATATGATCGAAAATAAGCTGGAAGCGGGTCTGCATCCCGGCAAACTGGTTCAGGCTTTAATAAAAAAAGTACAAGCGCTGGGCGTAAAGGTTATCACGGGAATTGAAGTATTGAATTATCAACAACAGGGTCACCTGGTTTCCCTCGCCACGAATCACCAGGTTGAGTTTTTTGCAAATCAGCTTCTATTATGCACCAATGCATTTACCCAACAACTTGTTCCATCCATTGATATCATCCCCAACAGGGGGCAGGTATTAGTTACAGGCCCGGTGGAGCAATTACGATTCAAAGGGACATTTCATTTTGATAAAGGGTTTTACTATTTCAGGAACCTTGGCAACCGTCTTTTGCTCGGTGGAGGAAGAAATAAATCATTTGGAGAAGAGAGCACCACAGAAATGAAAACCACCGATGTTATTCAGAGAGAATTAGAACAATTTATTCATCAATATTTATTACCAGGTATTTCCTTCACCATTACAGACAGGTGGACCGGCATAATGGCAATGGGTACCCAAAAAGCCCCCATCGTAAAGGCAATCAGTGAAAATGTATTCTGCTGTGTACGCATGAGTGGAATGGGTGTTGCATTGGCCCCCGTAGCCGCTCAGCAGGTAATTCAATTAATGGGCAGGTAATTTTATGGGTGCATCCCAATTTTATTGTTTAAAGATCCTGGTAGTAAATTTATCCTGTCCATCCGTTATGCTCACAATATAAATACCGGCAACCAGGCTGGAAAGATTAAGCATTGTTTTTTCCTGGTTTAAGCGGGCCGTAAAAACTTTTATACCCAGGCTATTAAAAATATTCATTGTTTTCACTGAAACGGCGGTGGCAGCTTTACATTCGATTGTTGTTACCGTGTGAACAGGACTGGGGTATATTTTGATGGATGTCAATTGTGCCGGAGCCAGTGGTGCCGCTTCAGTTACCGGCAGGTTCTCAACCTTGGCCAATGCACTATCGCACGCGAATGAGGAAAGAAATGAATTACGGATATTATTTTGAGCAAAGAGTGCCCGCATTCTATTGACCTGTCCAATGGTAAAGATGTTCATACAGGCATCATCAGTAAAATCCATAAAATTCATGAACATATCACCATTATTGTCTGGTGAACAGGTGCTTAGCTTTGGAAATCCGGGACAACCAAAATTATAGGATTGTTGAGTTGGTGTATCATCCACATGATCATCGCCAC
>JBDTWP010000141.1:0-14536 GCA_040006615.1 Ferruginibacter sp. | reverse complement strand
TTGTAACCTAAAAACTGTCAGCAGCAGGACTCGCCGTCTTAGGAAGCGAAAACATATATCCTTTCGATTTCCCGTGCGATGTCTCGTGTTTTTCGATTTCCCATGCGATCTCTCTTGATTTTCGATGTCCCATGCGATGTCTCTTGATTTTTGATTTCCCAGGCGATGTCTCTGCCAGTGAACTCTTGTAACCTAAAAACTGTCGGCAGCAGGACTCGCCGCAATACGGAGGGATAAAATGACCGATAAATGTGTTCGTCTCTTAAGACGGCGAGTCCTGCTGCGGACAGCTTTTTAGCTTGAAGAGTCCATGGACAGAGACTATTATGGTTCTACCAAATGTAAAGGCGAAATACAATAGCCAGTGCGAAGCCCTGTGAAACCAGCTCGTGGAAGAACCCACATTTCAGTTTGATGAATAAAGGTTAATTTGGCAGTCATTATTGAATACTATAACCAAATATTATTGGAACATAAATATTACCCACATGCTATTAAAAACATTCCCCTGCACGGCTCTTTTAGCCCTGTTTATTCTATCATGCAACAATCAAATTGAAGTGAAAAAAAATGCCTTTAACTGGCCCGCCAATGTTCAGGCACCCGTAGCCGAAATAAAACCTAAAGAGTTACTTGCTCATGGTGATAAACGGGTTGATAATTATTATTGGATGAACGATTATTTTAAGAAGGGCCCCGAAAGTAGTAAAGTGGTAGCTTACCTGACCGCAGAAAATAAGTATTATGATACAATGATGTCGGCCAGCAAAGCGCTTCAGGAAAAATTGTACACAGAAATGAAGGCCCGTATCAAAGAGAAGGACGAATCAGTGCCCGTATTTAAAAATGGTTATTATTACTATACCAGGCTGGTAGAAGGGAAAGATTATTTTGTGTACTGCCGTAAAAAAGGGAGCCTGGAAGTCCCGGAGGAAGTGTTACTGGACGTAAACGCAATGGCGGAAGGGCATGATTATTATTCAGCCATTGGCTTTTCGGTAAGCCCGGACAATAAATTAATGGCTTTTGGAATAGATACATTTTCCCGGCGTGAGTATAAGATATACATTAAAAACCTGGAGACGGGAGAAATATACAAGGATGAAATTCCCGGAACGGAAGGTGCACCCGTTTGGGCGAATGATAATAAAACGATCTTTTATACCGCTAAAAATCCTATAACCCTGCTATCCGAAAAAATAAAGAAACATCTGCTTGGCACCCCGGCGGAAACGGATAAAGTCGTGTATGAAGAAAAAGATCCTTCCAACTATATCGGTGTAGGAAAATCGAAATCAGAAAAATATATCATGATCACTTCGCAGGCTACCCTTTCTTCCGAACAGAGATGGATCAATGCCAATCAACCGGATGATGCATTTGAAATTTTTCAACCGCGGATAAAAGATGTCTTGTACCAGGTGGACCACGCGAATAACCTTTTTTTTATACGCACCAACCTGCAGGCAAAAAACTTCAAAATAGTGACCTGCACGGAATATAAAAAAGATACCGCTAACTGGAAAGACCTGGTTCCTCATAATGATAGCGTACTGGTATCCGGTTTTGACCTCTTCAAAAATTTCCTCGCAATCAGCGAAAGAAAAGGAGGGCTTACCCAGGTACATATTCTGAACACACAAAGCAATAGTAGCTATTACCTGCCTTTTGAAGAAGCTGCCTATGTTGCGGGAATTACAACTAATCCTGACTATAATACGGATATAATGCGCTTTGCCTATACATCCTTAACTACGCCGAATTCGGTATTTGATTATAATATGGTAACCAGGGAGAAGAAGTTAATGAAGCAGCAGGAAGTGGTAGGAGGGTATGATCCCGCGGTATATGAAACCAGGCGGCTGTTCGCTACGGCGAAAGACGGTACGAAAATTCCCATTTCAATTGTTTATAAAAAGGGCTTTAAAAAAGACGGAACCGCCCCTTTATTGTTGTATTCTTACGGCTCGTATGGAATCAGTTCGGACCCCTCTTTCAACAGTATCAGGCTTAGCTTGCTCAACAGGGGTTTTGCATTCGCTATTGCGCATATCCGTGGAGGACAGGAACTGGGCAGGTATTGGTATGAAGACGGGAAGATGATGAAAAAGAAAAATACTTTTACCGATTTCATTGATTGCGCAGAATTTTTGATAGCTGATAAATTTACTTCCGCCAAACACCTCTATGCCAATGGAGGCAGTGCCGGAGGATTATTGATGGGAGCTGTTGTAAATTTGCGACCTGATCTTTGGAATGGAGTAATTGCAGCAGTCCCTTTTGTTGATGTTGTTACTACCATGAGTGATCCGTCGATTCCACTAACTACCAATGAGTATGATGAATGGGGTAATCCTGCCAATAAGGAAAGTTATGAATACATGAAATCTTATTCACCCTATGATAATGTTGAAAAAAAGCCATACCCGAATATGCTGGTAACAACAGGCCTGCACGACAGCCAGGTGCAATATTTTGAACCAGCCAAATGGGTGGCAAAACTCAGGGCCATGAAAACGGATGGCAATAAACTGTTTTTATACACAAATATGGAAGCCGGTCATGGAGGCGCCTCTGGCAGGTTTAAACCGTTAAGAGATAAAGCGAGAGAATATTCTTTCTTGCTGGCACTGGAGGGCATAATAGATTGAAGGTATCCAACCTTTTAAAAGTTGGATCCCATAGCTTATTGGACTCCGCCTCAACAGGTACAATCCTTAAAAAGTGTAAGGGCCCCGTCGGAATTGAATTGCCACAGGCTTTAGCCTGTGGAAAATGAAAAATGCAACAAACAACGGCTTTAGCCGAAATTAATTTAAGCGTTTTCCTGATTAGTTTGGCTAAAGTCAAAAAGGAATAAATTTGTTCCTCCAGCTAAAGCCGGAAACAATTTATGAAACCACTTCCGGCCAAAGGGGTTTATACTACTCTGTTGCACCCACGGAGCAGAATGAATTAGAAATCCACCCATTGAAAGACAGGGTAAACCTATATCTTAAAAATAGCTTATATTTAGTGAAGGAAACAATCAAATAGCATCATTTTATCAGCCGTGGCCAGTGTCCCCACCGAACACTGCCCAGCGACAATTTGAAATTCATCACAGTGAATTTTTCCTAAAAACTTTTTAAATATTTCCCATTAGACGGCGGAACGTTTCAGTGAGTCATGAACACTGTGGTGGCTTTTCTAATAAATGGGTTCCGGGTATTATTGCTTGCTTCATGATGATGGGTGGGAATTTTACAAACCATAACAACTGTTAATGAAATATATTTTATTTATCCTGCCCTTCATGTTTTATTCGGCCGGAATGCTAGCCCAGGTGATACAGGCTGGCGGGCCAACTACCTTTTGTGCAGGAGGGAATGTGGTCCTAACTGTTAGCCCGGCAACCGGTATAACAGGATACCAATGGTCCAATAGCGGGACGATCGTAGGATCCGATGCAGCGGGTTACACTGCCAATACTTCCGGTAGCTATTCAGTAAAGCTTTCCAGGGCTCCATTATCCGATACAATAATCGGACCGGTGGCAGTAACGGTAAATCCTTTGCCTGCGGTCATTATTAACCCGGCAACCATTTGTACCCGCCAACCAACAACACTGACAGCTTCTGGCGCCGATACCTACACCTGGACACCCGCAACCGGGCTAAGTGCCACAACAGGCCCTTCAGTTACGGCTAATCCTTCCATAACAACAATCTATACCGTAACCGGAAAGAATTCATTTGGTTGTTTAAATACTGCCACAGCAGCAGTAAATTTAATTCCCAATGTTGATTTTTCTTTTCCACCAAATGCCTGTTCAGACATTAACGTGGTTTTTACTTCAAACATTACCAGTGGTACTCCTGGCTATAAATATGTATGGGACTTTGGCGATGGTAGTACTTCAAATACACCAAATCCCTCGCATCCGCTTACATCTTTGGGATGTGGAACAGCTAATTTTGATGTAAATCTAACAGTTACAGATTCGAAAGGATGCAGCCAGTCCGTTACCAAATCAATAACTATAAAGCAGGCACCTGATGTACAAATATCAGATTTGTTAAGTCCTGGAACCCCTTTTAGTAATTGTGCCAACGATCCATCTCCTTCAAACCCTGACTATACAATAATGGTTGATAATAATTCTCCTGGTTCTTCTTGTATAACTGCTTATGCAATTGATTGGGGTGATGGAACCAGTACAAATAATCCGGCCTTTCCATTAAACCATACATATACAAAACTGGGAGCCTTCAATTTAAAAGTTACTGCGCTTGGTACAAATGGCTGCAGCCATACAAAAATCTATACTGTTGCGAATCAAAAAAATCCTGACATTGGCATAGGAACATTCGGACTTACCGAGGGTTGTATAAATTTACCTGTTAACATTGTTCTTTCTTTATGGACCTCCAATTCTCCGGGGACAACTTATTTACTTCAATATGGTGATGGTAACTCAACAGCCTTTACCCATCCAATAAACCAGGCAAATACCAATGATACTATTGTACATACTTATACAACAACCTCCTGCCCTGACAAACCTGTATATAATATAACAATCAGCGCTACAAATGCCTGCCGCACAAAGTCTTTTAGTGGCGGTGATATTGTTGCCAAAATTAAACCCGAAACAGATTTTACAATACTTTATTCGCCATCCTGTGTTGGGCAAATGGTTTGTTTTAATAATACAACAAAATCCGGTTATGATGTGAATTGCAATATATATGGGGCATACTTATGGGATTTCGGTGATCCTTCAAGCGGCACCAATAATACTTCCATACAAAATAGTCCATGTCATACTTATGCAAATCCGGGCGTTTACACAGTCACATTAACTACAACCAATGTTTGTGGGCCTTCTGCTATGACCCACACTGTTTGTATAACAACGCCTCCTTCCCCTGGTTTCACCCTTAGTGATACAACAGGTTGTGTGCCATTTTTAACAACTGCCACAGATACTACCGTTGCTTTTAATAGTTGTCAAAATCCAAAATATTCCTGGGTAGTAAGCTACACACCCAGCTTTTGCGGCACTTCATCAGCATTTACTTATGTAAATGGTACCACCGATACTTCAGCCAGTCCTTCATTTAGATTTACCAATCCCGGCACTTACACCATCTCACAAAATGTAACTAATGCCTGCGGTATATTTACTGCCAGTAAAATAATAACGGTAAATGATAAACTTGTGGCAACAATCACAGCCCCGCTGAATGGCTGCGTTGCTGGGCCGATTTCGCCAGGCCCGGCTTTTAATTGTTATTCAGGTCCCGCTTCTTATGTCTGGTCATTTCCCGGGGGAAGTCCGAATCCTCCAAACGACAGTTTACCGGGAGCTATTACCTACAATTTGGCGGGTAATTATACTATTTCATTGAATATTACCAATGTGTGTGGCACCACCATTGTAACCAGGCCAATTGAAATCAATTCCGTAACGACTGCTGATGCCGGCCCTTCACAAAACAGGTGCGGCAACAGCATCACAATGGCTGCTAATTCACCAACATTCGGAACAGGACAATGGACAAAGCTTAGTGGCCCCGACAACTTTACAATTAATAATTCATCTTCACCTGCAACAACTATTACAGGATTGGTTGCAGGTACTTATATTTTTCGGTGGACAATCACCAATCAGGCATGTATCAGCAGTTCGGATGTAACCATCATTATTTCTTCAGGTGCCAGTCCGGCTGTTGCAGGCCCTGACCAAAGTCTTTGCATGGATACATCCACTAATTTAAATGCGGCTTCACCTTCAATAGGCACTGGTACATGGATTCAGGTAAGTGGACCAGCCACCGCAATCATAGCAACTCCTTTAAACAATATAACAACTGTTAATGATTTGATTCCGGGAGTGTATGTTTTCAGGTGGACGGTATCTTTTAGTACCTGCAGTCCCAATATCGACGATGTACAGGTAACTGTTTATGATAATCCTTCTGCAGCCAATGCAGGGCCAGATCAAACAATATGTGCGGCTGGCACTTCGCTTGCTGCCAACACTCCAACTATTGGAAGTGGTACCTGGACTCAGATTGGTAGTTTACCAGGTCCAGCCACCATTGCAAACTCAGCTCTTCCTTCTTCATCAGTATCGGGATTAATACCAGGTATCTATAAATTCAAATGGACGATTACAAGTGGGCCATGCCCTGGTACCCAGGATACTGTTGAAATAAATGTAACGGGAGTTGCCACTATTGCTAATGCAGGATCTGATCAAACCTGGTGTGCCTTACAAACTATCAGCTTAACTGGAAATGTCCCTCAAACCGGCACTGGACTCTGGTCTCTTATAAATGGGCCAAACACACCTTTAATTACAACTCCCGCAAATAATATCACAACAGTTACGGGTCTGGTAACCGGCGTCTATTCGTTTCGTTGGACAATTACTAATGGCGTTTGTCCACCAGATTTTGATGATGTTACTATTGTAATTTTGGATAGTTTACAAAACACGGTTGCAGCACCGTTAAGCACAATCTGCGCCGGGCAGTTAATCACCATATCCGGGGCAAATACTTCAGGTGGCACAGGCAATTACCAATATCTCTGGCAGCAAAGTATCAACGGGACAGATTGGCAGGATTTACTTTCTGAAAGTGGGCAAAACTATTCTGCTGTATTAACTTCGACCTTATATTTCAGGAGAAAACTAATATCGCTTCCATGCGAAAACTTTAGTAACAGGGTATTGATAATAGTGCAACCAGGTATTTCAAACAATTCTATTTCCGCAGATCAGAGTCTTTGTATAAATACACCGGCAGCAACTATTACCGGCAGTATTCCTTCCGGAGGGGATGGAAATTATTCTTATACCTGGGAACAAAGCATAAATAACGGGGTTAAGTGGGATAAGATACCAGGTTCAAACGGTATCGACTTTAATCCTGGCAGCCTCACATCAACCACACAATATCGAAGGTTAATTAGTACCTCACTTTGTAACGGGACACAATCAAACATTTCAAACATCATAACCATCACAGTTAATCCGGATGCGGATGCGGTTTTCACATCCAACCCATCGATAGCCTGTTCTCCATTTGACCTCGCAAATGCAATAAATTTAACACCCTTTCCGGCCGGTAATGGCAATTACCAGTGGTATGCTAATGGCATCTTGTTTGGCAGCAACAACACCGGCATCTTTCCCGGTTATACAATTTTGAAACCCGCCGATACAGTAATGATTAAACTAAAAACCACCAGCCCATACGGATGCCGGCCCGACAGTACAGAGCAACAATTCATAACCGTTGTAGCCGTGCAGGCAAAATTTACGAAGGATACCGGATTTGGATGCGGACCGCTGGCGGTAAATTTTACAAATAATTCCAGTATACTAAACGGTAACATACAGTATTTTTGGAATTTTGGAAATGGTAGTACAAGCTCGCTGGAACAACCCGGCAAAGTGAATTTTAACAGCAGCCCGTTCTTTAACGACACCACGTACCGGATTTCATTAAAGGCCTATAACGGTTGCGATACCACCATCTGGCAGGATAGTGTTAAAATAAGGTCCAATCCCAAGGCACGATTCGGCGTTGATACTACTTTTGGTTGCTCCCCATTTACGGTACAGATCAGTAATACATCATCTGGCGGTCCCAACACTTATTACTGGGATTTTGGCAATGGAGTTAAGGACACCAGTTTAACCAATGGCCTGTTTAATTATCGCTATAATATCGGAAATGCGGTCGATACTTTTTCTATCCGCCTGATCGCAGAAAACGAGTGCGGCCGTGATTCCCAATCAATAAATCTACGGGTGGCTCCCAATATCATCAGGCCACTGATCAATATTAACAGTTCCCAGTTATTTGGTTGTGCACCCCACAGGGTATCGTTTAATAATAGTACATCTGGCGCCACAGGTTATACCTGGCACTTTGGTGATAATACTCCTCCGGACATTACAAACAATAATCAGGGCACCGTTGAACATACTTACGATAGCGCCGGTGTATTTACGGTATCTGTTGATATTACCAACGGATGCAGTGATACCACGGTATACAGGCAGGTAACCGTATATGCCAAACCGTTAGCAACATTTTCAACCAATGCTTCCATTTATTGTGCAGGTGATACAGTCCGGGTAATAAACAATTCAAAGGATGCCACCAATTATCGCTGGTTTTGGGGTGACGGAACTGCAAATACAACGCCGGAACCCTACCATACATTCAACATTGCAGGTAATTATAATATCATCTTACGTGCCGAAAGAACCAATAATGCCGGATTGGTTTGTATGGATACTCTGGTACGGCCTGTTACTGTTTTAGCGAAACCTGTGGTAACCATTCAGTCCAACCTCAATACCGTTAATTGTGCGCCCTTTGCATTTAGTGTTTCAGCGCCAGGCATCATTGATGAAAAACTTACCTGGTATTTTTATGACAGCACGGTTACACCATCAATAATAACTTCCAACGATATTTCCTCCCAATATACCTTTAATAAGCCTGGAAGTTTTTATGTAAAAATGGTCGCTGCAAATGCACAGGGTTGCAGCGATAGCACAACGATTTTTTTTACAGTGAGAGGTAAGGCGGTAGCATCTTTTACCCCTTTCGGCCTGGCAGTATGTACAAGGGATACAACAATAAGTTATCGGAATACCTCTACCTACGATGGCGTGGATCCACTTACTTACCGGTGGCTGGTGGATGATGCATGGAAATCAGGAGATGCCAATTTCATCCATCGGTATAATCTGCTTCCGGATGCTCCATTACCAGGGTATTTTAAGACCAGCCTGATTGTCTCGAATACAGTTGGGTGCAGCGACACGGCAAGCGCAATCCTTCAAATGAACCCTGTAGCCAAAGCACAATTCAGTATAACTAACAGCGGCGACTGTGTGCCGTTTAAACCTGTAATTGTTAACACATCAGCCTACACTACAGGTTACCGTTGGCTGCTGAATGGAATTATTGTAAGCAATGAAGCCATACCGGCGATGGTGATCACCAGTGCTTCCACCCTGTATACCATTACCCTGATCGTTGATAATACATATGACTGTAAACCTGATACCTTATCCATAACATTTACCTCCAGGGAAAGGCCTGCAGCATCATTCACATTGAGCGATACATTGGGATGCTCAGGTGTACTGAATGTTGCCACCACCAATCTAACCAGCGGTGCCGGCAGTTATATATGGGACTGGGGCGATGGAACCACTAACAGTTTTTTTGACAACCCTACACATTTGTATACAAAACAGGGACAATATTTAATTACCCTGGTTGCGGGTGATGGGGTTTGTACGGATACCACTGAACAATTAGTAAAGGTTGGCATAAAACCATTGGTGGATTTTTCTGTGGATCAAACCCAAACATGCGATACAGCAAGAGTGCAGTTTACCAACCTTACCACTGATGGAGCAGGTTTCGCATGGAGCTTTGGAGATGGCACATTCAGTAATGCCACAAACCCTTCGAAATCTTTTGCTCCGGGTTTAGCACCCTATACGATTAAATTAGTGGCTTCGGGTACCTTGGGCTGCAAAGATTCAGCAGTAAAAACCAATTTAGTTTTGGCCAAAATGCCCCCCGGCTCTGATTTTTTTATCAGCCCTTCACCGGTGATAACCATACCCGATTATACTTTTAGTTTTAATAATCTTACACTCAACAGCACGAATTATAAATACCTGTGGTCATTGGGTGATGGTACCTTTGCCAGTTCCCGCGATGTGACCCGCAAATATGCGGATACCGGAAGTTATTCTATCCGGTTAATTGTATTGGATACGATAACTAACTGCCCGGATACCACGGTTAAAATTGCAAGGATTGACGGGTTTCCCGGTTACTTATACATACCCAATGCCATTTGCCCTGCCTGTATTCAAACAAACCTCCGGGAATTCCTGCCGAAGGGCGCAGGCCTGAAGGAATATAGGTTGCAGATTTATACCACCTGGAACGAATTGATTTTTGAAACAAGGTTGCTTGATAGTAAAGGCGCACCTGCACAGGCCTGGGACGGAAAGTTTAAAGGAACAATCGTGCAACAGGATGTATATGTTTGGCGGATCGATGCAAAATTCCTGAACGGCAGCGAATGGCTTGGCATGATCTACCCTGGCGAAAGAAATTTGAAGAAAGTGGGGACGATTACGGTAATTAAATAAAGTGAATGGGGAATAGGCAATGGGCAATGGGCAATTGGCAATAAGCGATGGGCAATAGGCAATAAGCAATGGACAATTTCCAATATTTCGCCTTTCACCTTTCACCACTCATCATTGACCATTCACTCTAAAAACGATAGAATGAAAAAATTATTACTTATGGGTATCTTTTTTGGGAGTTTAAAAACAACTGCCCAGGACCCGTTTTTTTCCCAGGCATTTAATGCCCCACTTACACTTAATCCTGCTTCTGCAGGAAATGCTGAAATGGATCTGCGCTTTACGGCTACCTATAAACGACATTTTATAAATGTACCTACTTCTATGCAATATGCAGCTGTTGGAGTAGACCGGTATAGTAAGAATTTACATGGCGGCATTGGGCTGTTACTAACGGGTTCCAAAGAAGGGTACCTCGCAAAAAACAGTTTGCACGCGATCTATTCCTATGCGCTTTGTTTACCCGGTTCAAGACTGCACCTGGGTTTACAGGCAGGTATGGCCAATCGGAGTATCAATTATAATAAACTGTATTTTTCAGACCAGATTGATAATACGGGCATCATCCCTGGTTCTGTTTCGGGAGTAGACATTGCGTTGAACAACAATAAATATTTTGCTGATTTTGCTGCGGGCTTTATTTATTATTATGGTGAAAACCTCATGGTTGGAGGTGGAGCCCAGCACATTAACCAGCCGGATGAATCACTTACTTCAGATACCTACAGTAAATTGCCCCGGAGATGGTTTGCCTACACCCGGTATAAAATGGACCTGGATGAAGAAGGGGATTCTTATTTATTGCCCGGGGTTCTGTTTTATAAACAGGCGCAGAATAGCTCCACAGGATTTGGCTGTGAATATAAAAATGCCAGGATAGCCATTGGAGCATGGTACAGGACCAATATGAACTTTAATAACAGCGATGCATTTGTAGTTACCCTAAGCCTTGATCTTTTCGACAGACACGAAAATGAAACGGACAGGATGAGGGTAGGCATGTCTTACGATGCCACGACCGGTAAATTGGGTTTTTCAAGGAGCGCAGGCAGTGGCGAAGGAGCCTTTATCTGGGAAAAATTAACATCAAAAGGCATTATATCAGATGAAAGATGTGATACCGATTACCGGATGAATGGAACGCCCTGTCCGCAGCGGTTTTAAGAAGCATCCGGTCTGATTACTTGACCTTCATTTGGGCAAAATAAGGATGGTCAGGATGTACAATCAGTTCCTGTCGCTGTGGATGAATAATGACATCCAGGTCTTCCTGTGGGATATGTAGGAACAGGCCGCGGCCTGTTCTGGTCAATAATTCCAACTCGGTAATAACAGGTCGCGGCCTGTTCCTACTCAATGATTTTTTCTTCCCGGGTTAATTGCCCTGCTTCATTGATCCCTTCAATGGTTACCCTTATTTTTTTACAATTATCGCTGTTAAAAAACGGGATGATTACCCGCCTGGTGTTTTTATCAAAGTACAAATTGCCATTCCAGTAAAGCGTGGTGCGGTAATCTTTTAGTGATGGTTCGGGATTTCTTTCATAATCCGGCGAATAAAATTCTTTGAGAACTGAATAGCCATTAATTAAGGTAAAAGGCAATCCTTTTACCTGCGAATTCTCACTCCCACCCTTCTTGGTATAAATGGCAATTGCGCCACCTGCTCCTCCTCCCGCACCCCCAAAAAACGGCGGCCGGAATACCTTGATCATGGCAACATCATTCATATTGATGGATTGTAAGTTTCCCACATCGGTGGTCATCTCATTTAAAAAAAAGCTGGTTGCACTTCCACGCCAGGTAGCGCTGCCCTCACCGGTTGTGGAAATTTGCAGACCAGCTACCTTGCCCTGTAAATATGCTAATATGCTGATTGCTGATTTTGCAAACGGGTCATCTTCAGTAGTAAAGGTATAGCCGTCGCCACCCTTAAAAAAGCCGGATGTATATTCCTCGTCTAATTTTTCTTTTAATGATTTCTGCTTGCTCCTGACTTGTACCGTTTCCAGCGTTTTTATTCTATTGCTTTCAATTTGATTCCGCTGCAAGCTCGCCATAGTACTGCTTTTCTGTAATATTGCAGTATCTGTTTTTTCCGGTGAATATAATGATGAAAAAATGTTTACTGACTGCTCAGGAACCTTAACAAAACTACTCCTGAAAGAAAAACTCGCTGACGTAGTGAGCGTTTTATCTTTATCATTGTTCAATTGATAATACATTTTGGCGGTATCAAAAAAATACATGCCATCCTGTAAAAATTCCCCCTTGCTGTTTATTGGCATACTGAAAATATCAGATCCGCCATTTTTAGTTTTTAATATGCCGGTCAATTCTTTCTGGTACAATAATGCCTTCGATAAACCTAATACTTTGCCATTGATAGAAAGGTAATTCTCAGGGAGATTTTTTATTATGGGCCAGTTACCCGCTAACACATTATCCCATCTGAACCGCCTCCAGCCATTGGTCATCATTACAAGGTCAAGATGCTGCTTTACAGAATCACCATCTGAAAAATACCAGGCCGGGTTGTATACAAATCCTTTTAAATCGCTGCTTAATAAAAGCTGCGAAAAAATACTTTCTTCGTTCTTAGTCACCGGGTTTAGACCTGCATCCGTAACAGAGATGGATAAATTAGATAATAAAACGTCGCCTACGTCTATCTGCAAAGTATTTCTTCCCCTCTTACCGAGGTTCTTGTCCCCTGAATGCAGATCTGTAATGAAAAAATAATTATCATGATTAATAAAAACAAGTCGTTCGGCAACCGGTTCGAGCGCGGCATTAAAAATTGTTAACTGCAGCACGCCGTTGGGTAAGCTATCTGTTTCAATCGGTGCGGTAATGCTCGTTTTTCTTGTCATGTTTATTTTTGCACTGTATACCAAACGCTGGTGCATCTGGGCTACCACAGTATAAGCCGTATAGATAGCGTCTACACTATCTGGTCTGCTAAGCGTGTAATTCAGTTGATTGTCAGTGAGGCGGGTACTTAGCACCATGCCTTGTTTTTTAGCTTCCGGTAATGCCGTTTCATGTGGTAGGCCTTTTTTATCTTTCCACAGAGCCCTGTATTTTTCCCCGGCTAGTGGTTGTAAAATGCAGTAACCCATACCATCGTGAACAGAAGAAAATGAGGTTATTTTTTTGCCTTTCCCATCCACGATATCTCCTTTAATAATAATTGGCTCACCCTGGTTATCAGTAGCTTTAAATGCTACCCTTGAGGAAATATTATTTATAAGGTCGCCACCTTCCGGAAAAAATTGTACACTGTAGGTTAAAATGGGTTGCATTTTTTTCGCAGCGTTCCTGGCCGGTATTAATTGTATGGGCTTAAGATATAGCAGCGAAGAGTCGAAATTCAGCATCCAGGAAGTGTAAGCCCTGATAAATAGCCGGGAAGCGTGAACCGTATCAGGCAGATCAAAACTGGAGGCGGCACCGGATTGCAGCACCGGCATAATTTTTCTTTGCATCACATTACCCTTGTCATCCAGCAATTCTGCATAAAGAGTTTTGCTGATTGCACCCGGAAGGTTATCCGTAGCCAGGTATGCCTTAAACCAGATCGTTTCTCCGGCATTATAATAGGCCTTATCCAGGTGCAAATGAACTTTTTCCTGGGGGTATTTTGTATCTAATAAATTTACCAGGGAATCAATGATCTGGGCCTGCACACAATTGCTGGTAATAGTAAGCAATAACAGGAATCCTATATTTCGGTAAAGTTTGTCTTTAGTCATACCAGTTAGTTCTGATTTTTAACAATCAAAGTAAGTGATTGACGCGGATAAATCACTCACAAAATGCTAAAATGGTTATAAAAAGATGGACATTCATTCATTTCCGGGCCTTTTTGGTGCCTTCATTTATATTTCGTTCCACTATTGCGACGGCAGGTTCTTTGTAATATCATGTAACATTACCTTCGGGGTGGGTGCAGATCATCCACCCCAATACTGTTGATTTCATCCTCTGATGAGTCGGGTTTCTTATCCAGTACAGATTTGATAAACAGGTATCCCCCAAAGGCACTTACAAGGCCCAATGACATAATGCCAATTATATTTTCCTGTCCGAATAACACTAGTCCCAGCATAACACCGGCCATTTCTGCAACAATCCAGGCCAACACGGTATATCCTTTCCAGGTGCCTGATTTAAGCCCTTTTTGAATGGCTAATTTTCCATTCCTTTTACAGAGAAAAATAAGTGCGATAATTTCTAACATGGTTATTTTTTTATTGGTGTTATTCTAAAAAGCATATTTACTTTTATACAATTAGGTGAAACGTTCGCAATTAGTATATGAAAGCGGCCTCGAATAAAAAGTGC
>JBDTWP010000140.1:0-14572 GCA_040006615.1 Ferruginibacter sp. | reverse complement strand
GTTTACTGTTTACTGTTTACTGTTTACTGTTTACTGTTTACTGTTTACTGTTTACAGTTTACTGTTTACTGTTTACTGTTTACTGTTTACTGTTTGGGGTTTAAAGTTTGATGAAACTGTTTAATGCCTATGGCAAAATGTTAAGAACAAGGCAACTCATAATTTTCAGATCACTTCCAACCGTAAACCGAAAACCCTAAACCGTAAACCCTAAACCCTAAACTGCCAACACTTTACAATAGGACTTGGCTAAAGCATTCAGATCTTCTTCAACTACTTCCTTTTTGTTATCTGCTACCAATAAAAATTCCTGGTATAATACATCGATATCATTTCTGTCAAACTTATACCCCAGTTTGTGAAACCGATGCGCCAATGCACTCCTGCCACTCCTGGCCGTTAGCACAATCTTCGAAGCTTCTGCACCTACTTCAACCGGATCTATTATCTCATAGGTCAATGCATCTTTTAAAAATCCGTCCTGGTGAATACCGGATGAATGAGAAAACGCATTGGTTCCTACGATTGCCTTATTGCACTGCACGGGCATCCGCATGGTTTCAGCAACCAACTGGCTTACCGGGTTTAACAGTTTGGCATTTACACCGGTATAATAATCAAGCTCTTTATGCTGCTTAATTATCATCACTACTTCTTCCAGTGAAGTATTGCCCGCCCTTTCACCAAGCCCATTAATAGTACATTCTATTTGCCTTGCTCCGTTAATGACACCGGCAATAGAATTGGCCGTTGCCAATCCCAGATCATTATGACAATGGCAGGCAAGAATAGCCTTGTTTATATTAGGTACATTATTTACCAGGAAAGCGATTTTTTCACCATACTGGTGAGGAAGACAATACCCTGTAGTATCAGGGATATTAACTACTGTGGCTCCTGCCTTTATTACGGCTTCTACCACGGTGGCCAGGTATTCGTTGTCTGTACGACCAGCGTCTTCCGCATAAAACTCTACATCATCTACAAAATTCTTTGCCCATTTTACGCATTGAATGGCCCTTTTCAGAATTTCTTCCCTCGTAGAATTAAATTTTGCCTTAATATGCAGATCAGAGGTGCCAATACCGGTATGTATCCGCGGTCGCCTGGCATATTTCAAGGCTTCAGCAGCTACTTCAATGTCCTTTTGCACCGCTCTCGTTAGTCCGCAAACGCTGGCATTGGTTATCATCTTTGAAATTTCGTTTACAGAACTAAAATCACCAGGTGAAGATATGGGGAAACCGGCTTCTATGATGTCAACACCTAACTCCTCGAGTTTTAATGCCAGTTCAACCTTTTCATTGGTATTGAGCTTGCAGCCGGGAACCTGCTCTCCATCCCGGAGAGTAGTGTCAAAAATGTGTATCTTGTTAGCTGACATAGAAATGGTATATTTAGATTAAACCAGGTTAAATTAATTTTGAAAAGATCCCATATTTATTTCTCCGGTTAACTCTGATTTACGAATATAGCGGCAAAAATCCGCTTAATATTAACAAATTGTTACTATTATTACGTTATATAAACTACTATTATTTGGCCAGAACCCATAACCAGTAAGGAATTTAAAGAAATCAAATTACGATGCCCAACCGGAGTACAGACCCTTTGTTTCAGCTGGTAAAATCCCTTGAAAAAAGCGAAAAGCGCAATTTCAAGCTATATGCTACCCGCAATTCATCGTCTGAAGAGTTGAAAAGCGTGCAATTGTTTGATGCGCTTGATAAGTTAGACGAATATGACGAAGCGATTTTACTGAAGAAGAATGAGAGTATAAAGAAGCAGCAACTGAGTAACCTGAAGGCGCATTTATATAAACAAATTCTCAGCAGCCTGCGACTCATCAACGATGAAAGTATCGACATAGCATTACATGAGCAAATGGACTTTGCCCGTCTTTTGTACAACAAGGGTTTGTATCATCAAAGCCTGAAAATATTAGACAGGCTGAAGGAACAGGCAAAAACGAATAACCAGCTTACCTACCTTCAGCAGGTACTTTTCTTTGAAAAAAAGATTGAAGCGCTGTATATTACCCGGAGTATGCAGGACAGGGCAGACCATTTAAGTATGGAATCTGATGAAGTAAGTAGCAGCCTGGCATTAATATCGCAGCTTTCGAATCTATCCTTGCAGTTGTATAGCTGGTATATTAAAAACGGGCATAGCAGGAATGAGGAAGAAACAATCGCAGTTCAACAATTCTTTACCAGCAGGCTGGGTGATAAAACTTCCGAATGCAAGAGTTTTTACCAGCGATTGTACCTGTACCAAAGCCATTGCTGGAACGCTTTTATCCGGCAGGATTTTCTTCAATACTACCGATATACGCAAAAATGGGTGAATTTGTTTGACGAGGAACCCTTTATGCTTGCGATAGAAACAGCCCATTATATTAAAGGGATGCATAACCTGATGGGATCACATTTTGACCTGGGAAATCACAAAAAACTAATTGAGACACTGGCAATATTTGAAGAGTTCTGCAAAAGCGACCTGGTTCAAAACAATGTAAACAACCGTGTCCAGTGTTTTGTGTACAATACAATCTCTTTGTTTAATAAACATTTTTTGGAAGGCAGTTTTTCAGAAGGACTGGTGCTGATCCCGGGTATTGAAGAAAAGATAAAAGAATACAAATTATACCTTGACAGGCACCGGGTACTCGTTTTTTACTATAAGATCGCCTGCCTCTATTTTGGCAGCGGGAAATATGAAAAGGCAATTAACTATTTAAATAAGATCATTAACTGGAAAGTAGACCTGCGAACTGATCTGCAATGCTATAGCCGCCTGCTGCACCTGATAACACATTATGAATTAGGTAATGAAGAAATATTAGACCACCTGATAAAATCTGTGTACCGCTTTATGGCAAAGATGCAAAACTTAAGCGTGGTAGAAGAAGAGATCTTTAAATTCATACGCACTTCCTTTCATGTATCCGTGAGGGATATTAAGCCGGAATTAGAAAAATTATTGGTAAAGTTAAAATCACTGCAAAATAATCGTTTTGAGACCAGGGCCTTCATGTACCTGGATATTATTTCCTGGCTGGAAAGTAAGCTGGAAAATATACCGGTACAGGAGGTAATGATGAGGAAGTTTGCTGAAAAGCGGAAGCCACACTCCTCCCTGCCACCATCCCCTCCTGATTCCATCCTATTTGTACCAGGTTAATAATATTTTCCTGAAACATGTTGACTAAAAAATTTTGCTAAGGTTAGAAAAAATAATGATCGTTCTTACCTTCATTCTCTCTTTAATGATGCTATGTTTACAGAATATCGCTTAAATTAGCAAAATCAGGTAAAAATAAAATTTTTCAGGCACTTCATTAAGTGGCCAGTCGGGGGGTAATGCTGGTTAGACCAGGGTTAGATATGGATTAACCCAGGAGTTCCTCAGTAGGATCCTCTTATAAAGGTCTCATAAAGGTCTCGTAAAGCTCTCATAAACGTGGGAGAGAAAAATGCAGTTTTTTGATAAAGAAATCATTCTTTTTACATTTTGCAGGATAGTTATTTCTTCTTGTAAGTTAAGAAAAACGATCCATAATAGTAAATATTAAACCCTATATTATATTTTTTATATCCCATATGTCTCTCCGGAAAACAAGGGGCTTATCTAAATGAATTTGGCCTGAGGAGTGCAATCCAAACTGTCAAATGAACTAAATAATATGTTGACTATAGAATCGATCGAAATATATAAATCTCCTATCCGGTTAAAAGAGCCTTTTAAAATTTCCCTGGGGATATTAACACATGCAGAAAATGTGATCGTTAAAATCAACACGATTAGCGGGCCAAGCGGTTATGGAGAATGCAGCCCATTCATGATGATCAATGGGGAAAGCATGGATACCTGTTTTGTAGTGGCTCAATATTTAGCCCAAATTTTGAAATGGAAAAACCCGTTAGATACAGAAGCCTGTAAACTTGCGATGGATGGGGTAATATATGGTAACAGCAGCATCAAAAGTGCCTTTGATATTGCAATATATGATATTGCTGCGCAGCACGCAGGTGTGCCCCTGTATGCTTTTTTAGGTGGCAGCAGGAACAAAGAGATTGTCACTGATTATACAGTAAGCATCGATGATCCTCAAAAAATGGGGGATGATGCGTTAAAAATAAAGGCGAATGGCTTTCAGGTAATAAAGGTTAAACTGGGGCAACAGGAAAAAGACGTGGAAAGAATCCGGATGATAAGAGAAGCGGTGGGTATGGAAATACCATTACGCATAGACGCCAACCAGGGATGGGATGTATCATCAGCCATTAAAATCCTGAATGAGTTGGCCCCCTTCAATATCCAGCATTGTGAAGAACCCATCCCCCGGTGGAATTATATGGAACTTTCAGGTATTCGCAAAAAAAGCCCGGTTAAAATAATGGCGGATGAATCCTGCTGCGACCACCATGATGCTAAGCGCCTGATTGAGCTGGAGGCATGCGACTATTTTAATGTAAAGCTGGGTAAATCATCGGGAATTTTTAATGCATTGAAGATTATTCGACTGGCGGAAGCCGAAGGAATATGTATACAGTTGGGTGGCTTTTTAGAATCAAGATTAGCATTTACTGCTGCTGCCCACCTTGCACTTACCAGTGATTCAATTATTTATTACGACTTTGATACACCGTTGATGTTTGTGGAAGACTATGTAACAGGGGGCATTACTTACGACAATAAAGGAGTTGTAACAGTACCTGGTACTCCAGGCCTGGGAGCTGCTATCGATGAAAATTATTTGAAAAAACTTACAAAAATTATTATATAGATGCTGTCCGCCCGCTATGGCAGGTGCCGTCCATGAATATATTTAAAACCAAACATCACTAATCCGGTAAACTAAACAGGGTACTTAAAGTATAAAAAGGAACAATCCTAAAATCGGATATTAATTCCCGCTGATGGATTTATTATTGTTTTGATGTAATCCCTGCCATAATTGAAATTGCAGTTTATTAACAAACCAACTGCACCCACATTAAAATTAAAGCCAACCGTAGTGGAATTATATTTAAGAGAAGTTGCTTCTAAATCAAACAGGTCTGAAGTTGCTATTACCTGTTTGTTGAACATTTGCTGCCCCACACCTGTGCTTATACGTACCATCTCCGCAATGAACAAGCCGCCTTCCACCTGGTAAGAACTATTATTGGCGCTTTGACTGGTTGCCGCGGTAATGTAATCCTGGTCGTCAAATATCCTGGTGATAGTGTTGGCATTGTTCAGTCCAAAACTACCGAAACAGCCTAAGATTGTCCTGTGGTCATTTTTATCGCGCCCTAAAGTAAATCCTAACATGCCATTTATTTGCCAGTTGACACGATCGTTCTCAAACTTATCGAAATTCCGGTCACTCCGACCGTAATAATAATTGACGGCCGCCCCTACTGAAACAGCAATTCCCCCACGTTTCTTATCAGGTTGAGCTTTTAGGGAAAAAGCAGATACCATAAAGGCTAAAAAAGGTAATAAAATTTTCATAGTGTATTTTTTTTGTAAAATGGCTATTTTAAATTAAATGCCAAACCAGCATTTATTATTGATATTCCAATGCCGGCATCCAGGTACAACTGAAATTGATCGGTTAGGTAATATTCTGATCCAAACCTTGCTATAACACCTAAACCGGCCGAACGGGTACCGGAACTCACCAATATGGACTGGTTGTAATTATTAGTAAAACTGATGGTATTCTTTGAACTGATACGTGAACTGTTAATGCCCAAACCCCCAATAATATAAGGTTTCATCCTTGAAGTATTTTGCAGAAGAATATATTTCGCATAAACGAACAGTGAGAAAAGGTTCTCTTTCATAGTAATATTGTTTTGTACACTATCGTAACTGCTATAATCCTGTTTGGAAAAATTACGGGAACCGAAACCAATTTGCAGGCCCAGGCGCACCTGGTTTTTAAAGTCCACATCATAACCAATAATTATAGCCGGAAAGGAACTGGAAGAAGAATAGTTTTTTGAATTATCCACCTTTGTAAAACTTTTTATAAACCCGAGGCCTAAACGAATAATACCCTGTTTAAAAAATGGATCGTGTGGTATATAATTAACGGCGGGAACAGGGCTTACTTCATTTATTGACGGAGTAGCAATTAAAGTATTGAAGTATTCTTTTACCTGGTTTCTGTAACTAATTGCATATATTTCACTACGAAGAATAGTATAAATGGGGCCATCAGGAATATCGGTACGCTGGTATGTAATAAGGTGAAGGCCAACTTCCTTCACGATCCCGTAAACGATTTCCCCATCTGTTTTTATGATCACGTCGAATCCGGAATTATGCTGAATAGGTTGGGGCAGCAGCATAACTTTTTGCGTATCATTCTGGCCATAACTGGTGTTAAGAGAAAACAATAAAGCAAAAAACAATAAATGAATTAGCCTGAAGTTTTTTTTCATCCTGAATTTAATATTGTGTGGGAGGTAATTAATAATGAATATCTGTGAGTGCCCCATTAATAATGTCTATTTTCTGCGTGGAATCGCGTGAGTTACATAATGTCATTTGAAACACGCCGCTAATAAGCCGTTCTGTTGTATTTTGCCTTTGTATCCGGAATGTTGCTATTGCATTATAGTTGTTACAAAGATTGTACGCAGATAAATTGCTGGAATTGGTAAGATCAAACAATTGTACCTCGGCCAGGCCCCATTGGGTTGAATAATCGGTACTGTAAAGGCCAACTAATTGTGAAACATTAACCGCATCGAAACTTATGATCAATTGTAAATTGTTTCCTGTATTGTCGTGACCGGAGGACTGCAGTGTTAAACGATTATATAATACACCTTGAAGTGATAGGTCATCGGGGTATACCACCACTTTTGAAATAGCGGCGAACGAAGAATTATCTGCTTTCCAGGATGAAGTTGAATTATAATTAAACTCTATGGATGGTTTTCGTATCACCTGCACCGTAACTTTCTCCCTGGTGCAGCCGTAAAAAAATAAAGTGGTAAATATTAATACAATCAAACCGGTTGTTTTCATATTGGGGTATAAGTTTCAACAACCATACCACTTCATTTACAAACCACCAAAGAACGTAAATGTCCCAGTATATGGTAATTTGTAGAATATTATATCCAATAAATTCCCAGTTGTGCATTATTTTGCTCCTTTCAGTTTGATGCTAAGTTTTTGAAAGTGCTGAAAATCATGAAATTAATCCAACCAGGAAAGACAACTTTGCTTTCCCCTGCTGCGCCAGGGGGCAGTGTTGCCGATAGCTCCCCTTCAGGGATTTGGGGGTACATTAAAATCAAACAAAGTAGCTGTAAAAACACCCCTCTCCCGCTTTTTAAAAATGGCTTTCCAGTTACCATAATACCGGATCAGTGAGGGCACCAGGTATGCTCCAAAATGGGTCATCTGCACTTCCATTTGTACATTAAAATCATATACTCCTGCATCATAACTTAATGAATAATTTCGTGCCACCACTTCAAAGGTTTTATCATTGAACCAGGTGATCATTTCATCCACCACCACCTTGCTTTCCTGGCCAGGTTTTACTTTTTGGGTAAATATGTAACAACTGGTTTTATTATAATCATCCATATCTATACTCATATCGTAAACATCGGCCATATCCTCATCATAAATTGCGGTTTTACCGGACATGAACGGGAGGCCCCTTATCCTTTTACCGGGATTAAAAAACAACATCTTCAATTGCTCTTTATGCTTTTCAAGCCCACTTTTACCTTCGATGCTAAATTCGCTGCCGGCAACAATATTATCTTCACCGCAAATGGTGCCGCTGGTAAAAAAAAGCGATGCGTACATCAAAGCAGTATAGTAATTGTACTGATGGGCATCATCATAAAAATCACCTGTAGTTTGTTCCTGCAGTACCTCCATACTCCTGCAATTGTTTTCCATTGCCTGTTTGGTTTTACTAAAACAGGAAGCCTGGGAGGCCCCGTTTTTACGCAGCATCCTTATATCATTGATAGCTGAATAGCCCAAAATATGCAGGTTAAGGAAAGCCTTATAAAAACTGGTGTCGTTTTTTATGCGGTTGATAAACCCGGGCACATTGAGTTTATTATTTAAAACTACTTCACTAAGGGTAATGATCCTTTTTCCTAAAGTAATGGCCGTATCATTATTGTTCTGTGCGGCCAGGTTGCTGCAAATAACCAGGTAAATAAAAAAAGGCAGGATCTTTTGAATCATACCTGCAAATTATTACAATTAAGTTAAATGTTAGGCAAAGGTTGCTTTTCTAATACCTGCAAGGACAATGGTATTGAATTTCAACAAATAACCATTAAATCTCAATATTATTGGTCCCCGTTCCCGTTAACCAGGGGTAAAGAGGTCCTATTTGAGAAAAACCATTCTATAATCCACACTTACCTTACCCTTACTGATATCAGACAACTTTCTTTTTAATAATGTCCGTTTTAATGGTTTTATATAATCAATAAATAATTTACCTTCTATATGATCGTATTCATGCAATATTATCCTGGCAGTGATACCATTAAATGTTTTTGTTTGGGGCTCAAAATTTTCATCAACATAATGGACTGTTACCTGCTCTCCGCGAAAAACATCTTCCCTGATCTTGGGTATGCTGAGGCAGCCTTCATTGTAAGACCATTCATTTCCTTCTACTTTAGCTAAACGCGCATTGATAAAACAACCCTTAAACCCCGGACCATCAGGATAAAGTTCTTGCTCGTCCTCCTCCAGGTTCTTAAATATTTGAGTACTATCCATCATAAACAGGCGAATTTCCTTATTAACCTGGGGGGCTGCCAATCCAACTCCATTGCTGTTGTACATCGTTTCCCACATATCGGTTATAAGTTTATCCAGCCCCGGATAATCAGTTGTAATTTCCTTGCATACTTTTCTTAAAACGGGTGAACCGTAGGCTACTATTGGTAAAATCATAATTATTTTTTGGCAGACATTCTTATTCCTGGTTCTTAGCTTCTCTTTTTTTTCTTACAAATTTACAAAATTCCTATTGATTGCTATGCAGGTACTCCTGTAAAATGATAGTTGCGGCAATTAAATCTACATTTCCTTTGATCTGCCGGTCTTTCTTCTTCATCCCCATATGAAGCATGGCATCTTTGGCCATTTTGGAAGTATAGCGCTCATCCACTTCTTTCAGTGGCATTTGTGGAAACTCCTTTCGTATTTTTTTAATAGCTGCTTTTACTAACGGAGTACCATGGGTATCAGTTTCGTCCCAGTTTTTGGGGAGCCCGATAATGATCATTTCAACCTGTTCTCCGGATAAATATTTTTTCAGGTAGGGTATTAGTTCTTTTGAATCAATCGTGACCAATCCTGTGGCAATGATCTGTAATGGATCAGTTACTGCAAGACCTGTTCTTTTTCCTCCATAGTCAATTGCTAATATACGGGCCATGCCGCAAAGCTATGAATTCAAAAAAGAATGAAGAATTAAGAATTAAAAATGGAGAATGCTGAATGCTGAATGATAGATATCCAGTAATAAAAGGTGCAGAAAGAACTAAAATTCACAAATATTCATGATTACCAGGAAATTCAAAGGGTAAAGAATGACCATAGTTGTATATTAATGGAAAAAAATATCCAGCAGAACAAATACGGTGAATACCACAGATGCAATACCGTTGGCTGTCATGAATGCTATATTTACTTTTGTTAAGTCTGACGGCTTTACAATGGAATGCTGATAAATAAGCATACCGGTAAATACGCAGATGCCTATCCAAAATAACCATCCAAAATGACCATACAGGCCAGCTGATACAACGCAGACCGCCGACAACAAATGTAATATTTCAGAAATCCTTAGCGCACTTGATTTTCCTAATGCAGCGGGAATAGAATGAAGGTTTTGTGATTTGTCAAAGACTTCGTCTTGTAAAGCATATATAATATCGAATCCACTTACCCAAAACAAGACGGTAAATGAAAACAAGACAGGTAATATATCAAACTTGCCGGTAACGGCCAGGTATGCCCCGATTGGGGCAAGACTTAATCCAACCCCCAAAACCAGGTGACAAAGCGCTGTAAATCGTTTGGTATAGCTATAAAATAAAATAATAAATAAGGCTAATGGTGATAAATAAAAGCAAATCGGGTTGATTAAAAAAGTGGCTGCCACAAATAATATACAGTTGATTATCACAAAACGCAAAGCACTTCCTCTTGAAATAATACCGGCTGGAATTTCCCTTATAGCCGTCCGGGGATTTTTTGAATCAAAATGGCTGTCAAGGTAACGGTTGAATGCCATGGCAGCACTGCGGGCGAAGATCATACAAAGGACAACAAGTACAAATAACTTTAAGGTATCATCTACAAAAGAAGGAGGATATACGATGGTATGCCAGCCGGGAACAACAGGAAAAGATAAATTCCAGATCCCCAAAAAAAAGCCAATCAAAGCAAATGGCATTGCAAAAATAGTATGACTGAATTTTACTAAACTTAAATAGCTTTTTAAATTACTCATTAAATCAATTTATAATATTGCTCCCCGCTCAGCTGCAGCGGAGGTTCTAAAGCATTAAACTGGAAGAACTCTTACCCCTGGATGCCTGATTTGTATTAAGGTGGTTGAATTCATCACCCCTGGCCAGCAGGGCCGGGGACATCCGTTTTCTCACCAACTCCCACAACACCACCCCCGCTGCAGTGGCAATATTCAAAGAATGCTTCATCCCCAATTGTGGTATCTCAATACAACCTCCGCATTGCTGAATAGTGGCTTGCTCCACACCTGTAACTTCGTTCCCAAAGATAACCGCTAGCTTCTCATCTGCGGCATAATTCAACTCATTTAACATGGTACTGCTCTCTGCCTGCTCCACAGCAAATATTTTATATCCCAGTTCGTGTAATTCGTGGATTGCAAAATTCGTGTTTTCAAAATGTTTCCATCTAACGCTAACTTCCGCCCCCAATGCCGTTTTCTTAATTTCTTTATGCGGAGGGGTGCAGGTATATCCACATAAATATATAGCTTCCAACAAAAATGCATCTGCCGTTCTGAATACACTACCAACATTATAGGCGCTACGGATATTTTCAAGCACCACGATCAGCGGGATTTTTTGAGATTGCCTAAACTCATCTACTGACTTCCTGTTTAGTTCATCCATGCTCAGTTTTCTCATATTGAAACCTCACTCTTATTTTGCTGCAAAAGTAATTCACATCTTTCACAAACCCACTGTAAACCATAATAAAGACCTTATTTTTGCCCAAATAAATCAGCAAATCAGCAAATCAGCAAATGTGAAAATTTGAAAATGTGGCCTTATTCTTTACAGCCCATTTTCACATTTTCAAATTGTCACATTTTCACATTTTGAATTATGGCCAAATCAACCGGGGAAACACCTTTAATGCAGCAACACAATGCCATCAAGGCCCGGTACCCTGATGCGATTTTACTATTTCGGGTGGGTGATTTTTATGAAACATTTGGGCAGGATGCTGTAAATGCTTCTTCTGTATTGGGAATTACCCTGACAAAAAGAAATAATGGCGATGCAAATTCATCCCAATTAGCCGGCTTTCCACACCATGCCCTGGATACCTATTTGCACAAACTGGTAAAGGCTGGTTTCCGGGTTGCCATTTGCGATCAATTAGAGGATCCCAAACTGGCGAAGGGGATCGTAAAAAGGGGGGTTACCGAACTTGTTACCCCAGGTGTGGCTACGAGTGATAAATTACTGGAACATAAAAGCAATAATTTTTTGGCTGCCCTTCATTTTGAGGAAATAAAAATTGGCATCGCTTTTTTAGATATCAGCACGGGCGAATTTTTCATTGCAGAAGGAGACAGGGAATATGCCGACAAATTATTGCAGAGTTTAAAACCTGCAGAAGTTGTTTTTCAACGCAACCGGCAAAAGCAGTTTAAAGAATTTTTTGGCACCAAATTTTTTACCTACGCATTGGATGAGTGGATCTTTGCTGAAGCCTATGCAACGGAAAGCTTATTAAAACATTTTGGCACCCATAGCCTGAAAGGATTCGGAGTAGATAGCCTGAAGGAGGGTATTATTGCTGCGGGCGCTATCCTGCATTATTTAAAAGATACAGAGCATCCAAACCTGGGGCATATCACTTCCATCCAAAGAATAGACAGGGAAGAACATTTATGGATGGACCGGTTTACCATCCGGAATTTAGAGTTGTTTGGAGGCGCTGATGGCAGCAATACATTATTGAAAGTTTTAGACAATACAGTGTCACCGATGGGTGCCCGATTATTAAAACGCTGGATGGTTTTACCACTGAACGACATTATTAAAATCAAAGAGCGCCTGGATACCGTCGAATTCTTAATAAAGGAAGTGGATATAAGAACCAAGATCACTCATCATGTTAAGCAGGCCGGCGATGTCGAAAGATTAGTGAGCAAAGTGCCTTTGAAAAAAGTAAACCCACGGGAGGTATTGCAAATTGCCCGGGGATTATTACAGACAGCCGCCATCAAAACCATTTGCGCCACCACCAGCAATGAATATTTAAAAAGATTAGGTGATTCACTCAACTCATGTAAATATATTTTAGACAAAATCATCATGGTGATCAACGAAACGCCTCCTGCACTGGCTTCAAAAGGAGGAGTGATCGCAAACGGAATAAATGAAGAGTTGGATGAATTAAGAAAAATTTCAAGCGGTGGGAAGGACTACCTGGTAGAACTGCAACAAAAAGAAGCATTGGTAACGGGCATTTCTTCACTAAAAATAAGTTTTAATAATGTGTTTGGCTATTACCTGGAAGTAACCAATTTACATAAAACCAAAGTACCCGAAACCTGGATTCGTAAACAAACGCTCGCCAATGCGGAACGGTATATTACCCCTGAACTAAAAGAGTATGAAGAAAAGATCATCGGGGCTGAGGATAAGATATTGCAGATAGAAATGGAACTCTTTGAGAAATTATTGAACGAGTTGCAGGATTATATTGCACCCATGCAGGTAAACGGTCATGTGATGGCGGTATTGGATTGTCTTACCTGCTTTGGCAATAATGCCTTGCACTACAACTATAAAAAACCTGTAGTACAGGATAGTGATATACTGGATATAAAGGACAGTCGCCACCCGGTGATCGAAAGAAATTTACCGGTTGGGGAAAGCTATATTTCCAATAATATCTATCTGGACCCCGCTACTCAACAGATCATTATTTTAACAGGCCCCAACATGAGTGGTAAGAGTGCCATCCTCCGGCAAACCGCCCTTATTACCTTAATGGCTCATATGGGTAGTTTTGTTCCGTCCGGGGACGCTAAAATTCCGTTGACCGATAAAATATTTACCCGGGTTGGAGCAAGTGATAATTTAAGCGGCGGAGAAAGTACCTTCATGGTAGAGATGAATGAAACAGCCAGTATCATCAACAATATTACATCCCGGAGCCTGATCCTGCTGGACGAAATCGGGCGTGGAACTTCTACCTACGATGGTATTTCAATTGCCTGGAGTATTGTGGAATATTTGCACAAATCAGTCAGCACACCAAAAACATTATTTGCCACTCATTATCACGAATTGAATGAACTCGAGAATAAATTACCAAGGGTAAAAAATTACCATGTTACCAATAAGGAAGTGGGTAATAAGATTATTTTCCTGCGTAAGCTGGCACCTGGCGGCAGTGTGCACAGCTTTGGTATACATGTGGCCCGAATGGCTGGAATGCCGCCCAGCTTAATTGAACGGGCAAATGAAATACTATTACAACTGGAAGAAAGCAGGGATAACCGGGAGGACGGTAAAACGACAAGTCTCCATCAAAACATAAAGAATATGAGTGCCCCTAAAATACAACTCAGCATCTTTGATGCACACTCAGCAACATTTGGAGAAATACGCAGGCTACTGGATGCGGTTGATATCAACAGGCTCACGCCGGTAGAAGCATTGCTGAAATTGCAGGAAGTAAAAGCGATGGTAAAGTAGTCTCCCAGTCTCCTCCGCAACGAAACAAGGCAGGTATTTAATTCTTATTTTAACATTAATTGATTTTATAAAATTTTCAAATTAAATTTTTTATGCAACCAATAATGGGTTTGAGGCGTCATGATATTTAATAAATGGTTCTTTTGTTCATGGCATTAGAACTTCAAATTACTTTCCTGTAAGAATGATTTAGTTATTTTACTTTTTAGCAAAAAGATAAAATCACCAGGTCCCCTCCGGAATTCAGGGACTTGTTTGCTTGTTAAAATACATTAACAAGTGCAGCAGAATGACCGATTAAAGTATCATTAACATAACTTTACCTGTATCTATGCTTAATAAGAGATTTATAATATTTATACTCCTGTTTTTCATTTTAAGGAATGGTTTTGCGCAAACACAATGTAACGACCTGGGTCAAAATCCCGGAACAGCTTTTCCCGTATGCGGCACAGATACTTTCAGTATAGCCTCCGTAGCAATATGTGGCGACAAGAAGGTACCCAACCCTCCCGCCTGCACTGCTGTACAATTTACCGATAAAAATCCCTACTGGTATAAATTCACCTGTTTTACTG
>JBDTWP010000139.1:0-14612 GCA_040006615.1 Ferruginibacter sp. | reverse complement strand
GTATAAAAGTACGATGAGTGGCAACCCGCTCAACAGTACCCCTTTTTTTAATGAACTTACGAAGGACGGTATTTTCTTCGACCGTTGCTTTTCACCAACATTTGGCACTGCCAGGGCAGTATTTGCCACCCTTACCGGTATACCGGACGTACAGTTATCAAAATTCAGCACGCGTAACCTGCAATCACTTAATCAATATACTATTATTAATAGTTTTGAAGGGTATAGCAAAATGTATTTTATTGGGGGAAGCAGTGACTTCAATAATTTTCGTGGCCTGATAAATAATATCAACGATGTCCAGATTTTTGAAGAAGGAAAATTCACTTCTCCAAAGTTGAATGTATGGGGGATTAGCGATAAAAATTTATTTTTGGAGGCAGATAAAGTGATGAAAAAGCAAACAAAACCCTTCTTCACGATTATTCAAACTTCAGATAATCACCGGCCTTATTCGATACCGGTTGATGATAAGGATTTTGTACTTCGAAAAGTAAGCGATGATGAGCTGAAAAAGTATGGGTTTGAATCGCTGGAAGAATTCAATGCTTTCTGTTATACAGATTATTGTTACCGGAAGTTTATGGAAGCTGCCAGGGAATCGCCTTATTTTGACAATACTATTTTTGTTTTTGTTGGTGATCACGGGGTAGAGGGTAATGCCATCAACATGTATCCTAAAGTGTGGACCGAGCAGCGTTTAAATGATGAGCATGTACCATTATTGTTTTATGCACCCGCGCTCTTAACGCCTCAAAAAAGGACGGAGACTGTTTCACAAATTGATGTCTTACCAACCCTGGCAAGTATGGTTTGTCAGCCTTATACCAATAAAACCCTTGGAAGAAATTTGCTAAATTCAGGTGAAAAGGAGGATGCTGCGTTTATCATACATCATGACGAAGGAAAAATAGGGATGGTAAATAATGATTATTATTACTCCAAAAATTTATGGATCAACAAAGAGGAATTGGTTCCGATACGTAGTGGGCTACCAGAGTTAACTGACAGGCAAAGCGATTCAGTAAAGCGACAGCTTTCCGGATTAACTTCCGCCATTTATGAAACCGCTAAATGGATGCTGGTGAATAACCATGGGAAATAAGGGGAGGCGAAATAGAATAGGCAATTGGCAATATGCAATTGGCAATAGAATACATGCTTTCACCCTTCACCACCATTCACCTCTTGTTTTTTGTTGCTATCACAATCAGCCTGGGAGATTTTCTTATATCATAATTCGCGAAATTATAATCACCAAATACTTCCTGTATCTGTAATCCCTGGTAAGCGAACATTTCTGTAAAATCTCCCAAAGAAAACTTCGCCACTTTTTCAGTGTATATCAATGGTTCTTCCAGGGCTTCGTCTTCTACAACGATCTTCTTATAAAAATGTGTTTCATCATACCACTTGGTAATAAAATAGTTCACCCCTTCAATCTCTTTGTCAAACTGGTGTACCAGGTGGTCTTCCGCATAATGTACATTCAGGTAATCCAATACAAAACAACCATTGCTTTTCAGGGATTGCGCAATCGTCCGTATAGAATTATCGTGCTCCCTGGCAGTTTTAAAGTAACCAAAGCTGGTAAAAAAATTAAAGGCGTAATCAAAATAATTTATCCAAAAAGTTAACCGCATGTCATGCCGGTAGAAATGCAGTTTGTCCGTTTCAAATTTTAGTGCTTCTTCAATGCTGTCTTCACTCAGGTCAATACCGGTTACGTCAAATCCTTTTTGGACGAGGTGTATGGAATGTCTTCCCTTTCCGCAGGCAACATCCAGTAATTTAGCATTGGTGGTTGGGTGTAAATGATCAATTAGTTTGTCAATAAATGCGGCGGCCTCTGCCTCATCCCTTTTAAAATAGAGCTGATGATAATATGGTGAGTTGAACCAATCTTTAAACCAGGGCTGGGCTTGCATATCTGAAAGTTGGGTTATTAACCAAAAAATTTGATAAGTAAGGCAGTGATTGCATACATCACTGTTACCAGAAAAATACCCTTCGCAGTTTTATCGATCCTTGCATTTACGTATAAAGTAAACAGCAACGCATTGGCAAAAAGAGAAACACTGATCCAGGCCGTTAACAGGTTATGATTTAAGGTCATCCACTGGTACATTTCCTTAAATGTAAATCTGTTATATTTAAGTAGTTTAAAAATTGAGAAACCAATCAACGGACCCAATAGCCCTAACAGGGTACCCAGCCAAAAATTATCCTTTTTAAATATCATTTTATCTTCCAGTTTTTTTCCAATTCCTGTTTCATTTTATAGTTTGTTAAATCAAACTGAATGGGAACCACGCTTACGTAATTATTATCCAGGGCCCATACATCGGTATCATGTCCTTTATCAAAATTTACAAATGCGCCGGTGAGCCAGTAATATTTTTTCCCCTGGGGATCTTTGCGTTGCTTGAAATCTTCCTGGTATTTGGCGTAGGCCTGCCTGCAAACTTTAACGCCTTTTATTAATTCCATGGGTATGGATGGTATGTTTACATTCAGCAAGAGGTGTTTATCCATTTTTTTTTGTAACAGGCTACTGACAATCTTTCTTACGTAATGCCTTGCCGGTTCAAAATCGGCTTCGTAGTTATAATTCAATAAAGAGAACCCGATACTGGGTATACTTTCTATTGAAGCCTCCATTGCGGCGCTCATGGTACCACTATAAATAACGTTAATGGAATGATTGGCTCCATGATTGATACCGCTCAGGCATAAATCGGGTTTCCGGTGTAATACTTTATCTACTGCCAGTTTTACGCAATCTACAGGTGTACCGCTTGTTTGCCAGGATTCCACCCCTTCAAATATGGCAATCTTATTCATTCTCAGGGGGTGACCAATGGTAATTGCATGCCCCATACCACTCTGTGGCTTATCCGGGGCTACCACTATTATTCTACCGAGATCTTTTACTGCTTCCACCAGATTTCGTATTCCCGGGGCAGTAATGCCGTCATCATTGGTAATTAATATGGTGGGTAATGCAGGTACTCTGGGCATAACGGTTAATGATTTAAGTAATCAAAAATCCTGTACGATTAATTAAACCACCTGAAATATGGCCTTGCGATCGCTTCCCTGAAAGGCCAGGGAATAGAAATCAGTATCAATATGATTGCAATACCAAAAAATATCAGCATTCTCTTGTGTTTGGCAGCATCTGTATTGGCTCTTTTTACGGATGCTCTGCCTACATGTACAAGTATCCATGCAATGATCATCAGGCTCATATGTTCCATTGTGAAAAAACGGTTAACAGGGTCCTTCATATTATTCCCTAGATCCTTTAGCCGGTCAAACCATGAGTTGATGAAATACAATATCAATCCAAGTAACAACTGAATATCACAACAGATCATGAACAGTAAATTACTCCGGTTATCACCCGCTGTAAAAGTTCGTTTACCGAAAACGCCCGACAGCCCGTTCATCAGCGTCCATAAACCAAATAATAAAACGCCCCAGCGTAACAGATTGTGGAATACCAGTACTACTTGCATATCAATTATTTTCTACAAAAATAAGGGCAATCAAATTTATATGTAAATATTTGTTATGCTGCTCAGAAAGGCAAAAGCCGGTATGTAAAAAAAATAGTATAAAAAATTTGGATTAGCTAAAAAAATTAGTATATTTGTGCTAATCAAATTAGTTACTTATGTCACAAGCAGGACAAAATTTAAAGTATTTACGGAAACTTCGGGGATGGACACAGGAAGAATTTGCGGTTAAGCTCAGTATTAAACGCTCCCTGATAGGCGCTTATGAAGAAGAAAGGGCAGATCCCCGTCTCGAAGTGCTCGAAATTGCAGGCGATATATTTAAGTTAAGTTTAGATGAACTGTTATTAAAGGATCTGAGCAATGCGGGGAATAGTTATTTGGCAAAGAGAAGGCAGCAAAAAATGATGACCGCAGACAGAAATATTATTCACTTTGTTCCGGTAAAGGCGGCCGCAGGATACCTGGCGGGTTATGCTGATAGCGAATTTATTGATGAACTGAATACATTCACCCTGCCCATGATGGCCGGCGGAAATTACCGGGCTTTTGAAATTATTGGCGACAGCATGATGCCTACCCCAAGCGGTAGTATTATAGTAGGAGAGAAAATTGATAGTACTGAAGACGTAAAAAATGACCAGGCCTACATAGTGGTTAGCAGGAATGAAGGTATTGTGTACAAAAGGATCGTGAAGAATAATCGTTCCAGAAATAAATTGACATTGGTAAGTGATAACCCGCAGTTCCAGCCCTACCAGGTAAATGCCGAAGACGTTGTAGAGTTGTGGCAGGCGCAAATGGTGATCAGTAAGGTAAGCGCCCAGCAACGTTGGGATATGAATTCGTTGGCAAACATGGTGAATAGTTTACAAAGCCAGGTCACTAACCTGAAGAAGAAAATGAATTAATTGTAGTTAACCGGTCATCAGGGAATCAATAAGAAGGAGAGACGAATTTTTTATGAGACTGGCTTCAATGCTGCATTTCGCGTGAATAGACCCTGCCCGGTAAACTCATATTATTCAACAGGTGCCTATCAGTCTTCGGATTAAAGCATACGAATCATTTCCACCAGGGAGAAGAGAACTTAAATAAATGATTGGCTGTAAATGTAATTTTTTCGGACCTGGTTGCGCCTCACCAACCGCAGAATCGATAACTGGTATTTATTTGGGCAATTTTTAAGAATTAATTTTTAATTCATTAGTAATAGGGAAGGAACTGTATTATTTGTGCGAAAAAACATAATATCCAAAGGGTATATTTTCATAATTTTCAAATTCAGATACATCACTTAAACATTAAAACAAACAGTTATGATCAAGTTACAAATCGTTGGCAATCTTGGTAAGGATTGCATCGTAAAGGAAGTAAACGGAAAAAATGTAATCAATTTCAGCGTAGTGCATTCAGAGCGTTACAAAGACAGCCAGGGTGTTCAAAAGGAAAGAGCCACCTGGGTGGAGTGTGCATACTGGTCAGACAGGACGGCTATAGCACCATATCTTACAAAGGGCCAAATGATTTATGCGGAAGGATATCCCGAAGCGGATGCATACATGAATAAAGACAACCAGGCTGCTGCTACATTGCGCATGAGGGTACAGAATATTCAATTACTTGGGAGTTCTAAAGGAGAAAATTCCGGGCAGCATTCCGGGCAGAATTCAGGTGCAGTTTCCAATATGGCTTCTTCAACACAGGCAGTAAATACTTCACCGATTGCCAGCATCCCTGTTGCCGATGATTTACCTTTTTAATTGAATCTTTGGAGAAAACAACGGTTCAAATTTCATTTTTAAACAGTTGCCTGGGGATTAAGATGCGACGCAAAATATTTTTGCGTCGCTTTTTTATATCTATTCGCGATCAATAGCCTTATACATAATATTTACTTTAACAATTTTTTACATCGCAAACTCTCCGCCTCTTCGTTTACAAGACCATATTGCGTTATTGTTGGTACAATAATCGTATAATGAAAGAAACAATTACTTTTGCCCTAAATTACATAATCAATGTTTGATATTTTATTACAGGTAGATTCACTTGGTACAGCCGCAAATAATACTGGAAAGGTAGAGTCAGTCTGGACTTTATTAAGCAAGGGTGGCCCACTGATGATACCGTTGGGAATCTTATTTGCACTTGCTGTTTTCTTTTTTATAGAAAGATTGCTCGCGGTAAATAAAGCGGGTAAAATTGATGAGAATTTTATGCGGATCATACGTGATCACATCATTACCGGTAACGTGACCGCTGCAAGGAGCCTTGCAAAAAATACAGACAACCCGGTTGCAAGAATGATTGATAAGGGCATTCAGCGTATTGGCAAACCCATTGATGCGATAGAAAAGAGTATGGATAATGTGGGTAAACTGGAGATGTATAAGATGGAAAAAAATCTTTCCATTCTTTCCGTTATATCCCGTATTGCGCCGTTGTTTGGCTTTGTGGGCACCATTGTAGGTTTGGTGCTGTTGTTGAAGGAATTTGCCACTATCAGTAACCCATCGGTAAGCCAGATCGCCGACGCGATGTATATTAAATTAATTACAAGCGCCAGCGGATTGATCATTGGCATGCTGGCATACCTGGGTTACAGTTACCTTGATACGCAGATAAACCGTACAGCTAACAGGATGGAATCGGCCAGCAGCGATTTTATAGATATTTTACAGGAACCACATAAATAATTGATAATTGATAATGGGTGGCAATAGCTGTCAATAAATGAAATCATCAATTTAAATCAACTATTAACGATCAATTATCAAATTATCAATTATCAATTATCAATTATAAATGGGCCTTAGAAGAAATAAATTAAGAGAAAGTCATGATGAAGTGGATACAGGACCGCTCAATGATATTTTATTTATACTGTTGATGTTCTTTTTAATGATCTCAACACTGGCCAATCCGAATGTAATAAAGATGAGTGTGCCCCGCGCAAAAAGTGATACAAAAACCAAGCAAAGTGTAGTAGTCAGCGTTGATAAGAATAAAAATGTATATGTAGGCTCGAAACGAATTCCCATGGATTCATTGGAATCAGCATTAAGAAAATACATCAACCAGGGAGATAGCATAAAACCGGCTGTGGTGATCAATGCGGATTCTTCATCGCAGTGGGGCGAAATAGTGAGGGTAATGAAAGTCGCCAGGCGTTTAGGGGCATCCACTTCCGCAACAGTGTCAGGAAATGATTAAAGCCATCTTTACTTTTATCGTTCCGGGAATGCTGCGACAGCAATAAGTATTCTGTCCTTTCCGCTCATGTCTTTCTTTATTTCTACAACATAACCCGGTTTAAAAACACCAGCGGTTTCTTTCGCAAAATCTTCATGTATTTCTACATAAATTTTTCCATTGCGTTTAAGGTGTTTTTTCCCAAACTCGGCAATCCTTTCATAAAAAAAAAAGGGAGCGTCATCTGGCACAAACAAGGCGGAATGCGGCTCAAAAGCAGAAACATTTTTATCTAATTTATTTTTTTCATTTAACGGGATATAAGGCGGATTGCTTATGATTACATCAAATACAGGAAGATCTTTCCAACTTTTATCTTCCAAAAAATCTACCTGTAAAAACCGGATATCGGTTTGTTGATTTATTGCATTTATTTTCGCAACTGATAAAGAACCAGGGCTTATATCAATAGCATGCATCATTATATCCGGTAAACTTTTTTTAACGGCGATGGCTATACATCCGCTCCCGGTTCCGATATCAAGCATGGATATCCCCCCACTTCCTTCCCAGGTTTGCGTGCCTGCTAAAAATTCAGGATTGCTTATTGCCGGTTGTTTTTTGCCCACTCCCTTCTGCCAGTTATCAACTACTAATTGAACCAGTTCTTCCGTTTCGGGCCTCGGAATCAGTACTTGTTCATTTACTGTTAGTCTCATTTGGCAAAACCATGCTTCTCCTAATACATATTGAACCGGCTTTTGTTGGAGCAATGCGGCAAGACAGTTATTTAAGTGCTCCAATGTTGAGGGATCCAGGGCATGCCGCGGGTTTTTAATAATATCAGCACGCTGCAACCCGGCTACACTTTCAAATACCCGGTCCGTTATTACAGCCGCCTCGGTTCCGCTGTAAATCTGTTGGAGTTGTTGTAAATATCCCCTGTATGTTTCTTTATTCGTCATTAAAGCAAACATAGTTTATTTTTCTATTCATACTTTTGCGACTTGATTGCTCATGAAACATATATGCATCGTTGTCTTCAACTGGCAAAGATGGGAGCAGGCATGGTGGCTCCTAATCCAATGGTGGGTTCAGTACTGGTGTACAATGATCGGATCATTGGAGAGGGATATCACCGGCAATACGGGCAGGCCCATGCAGAAGTAAATTGTATTGAAATGGTGGCGGAAGAAAATAAGCACCTGGTCGAAGAGTCAACTTTATATGTTTCGTTGGAACCATGTGCACATTTTGGAAAAACTCCACCTTGTACTGATCTTATCATAGAAAAAAATATTCCGTCTGTGGTAGTGGCCTGCAGGGATAGTTACCTGATGGTGAACGGTAAAGGGATACAGAAATTGAAGGCGGCAGGTATTGAAGTGACTACTCCCGTTTTGGAAGAAGAAGCATTAGAGCTAAATAAGCGCTTCTTTACTTTTCATACGCAACACAGGCCCTATGTTATTTTAAAATGGGCACAAACTGCCAATGCGAAAATTGCGAATGCAGATTACTCACGCCTGTTGATCAGCAATGAAATAACCAACAGGGAAGTACATAAGTGGAGAAGCAGTGAGGCCGCGATTTTAGTAGGTACCACCACCGCTTCGCGGGATGATCCATCCCTGACAACAAGGCTATGGCCCGGCAGCAACCCCCTGCGTTTAGTGATTGATAAAGATTTAAAATTGCCTCCGTCACTTCATTTATTTGACGGCACCGTCAAAACAATTGTATTTAATGCCGTACAACACGAAATGGAAGGCCCGGTTCTCTATTACTATATTTCAGCCGGCAGAAGCTTTATTGCCCAAATTTTGGAAGCACTCTACCAATTAAATATTCAAAGCGTAATAGTTGAGGGAGGAACCAAACTTTTGCAATCTTTCATTGATGAAAATTATTGGGATGAAGCAAGGGTAATCACAAATACTGAATTGGAAATTCCTGCAGGTATCCAGGCTCCGTTGCTTTTCAATGCGGAGAAATTATCCGTTGAAAAAATATTAACTGATACAATTCATTGCTACAGGCATTCTGGTGACTATGGATGAATTAGAATTTTATAAAACGATCGGGCAACCCGCTGTAGCAGAATTCAAAGACAGGGGGAGTAAGTTTATCGCATTCGCCTATCCTCTTGAAACAGCGGACGATTTTAAAAAATATTTGAAATTCTTAAAGAGAGAGCATCCCAAAGCGGCCCATCATTGCTTTGCATACCGGGTTGGTACGGATGGGAACAACTTTCGTGTAAGCGATGATGGAGAGCCCACCGGCTCGGCGGGTAAACCTATTCTTGGGCAAATAGACAGTAAAGAAGCGACCAATATTATTGTCATCGTTGTGCGGTACTTTGGCGGTACTTTACTGGGTGTGCCGGGTTTAATCAATGCATACAAAACTGTAACCAGCCTGGCATTGCAGGTAACGCCCATTATCTCAAAGCAGATAGAATCAAAGTATGGTGTGCATTTTGACTATACCCAAATCAATGAAGTAATGATGGTGATGAAGCAATGTAATTGTACCATTATTTCGCAGGACATGCAATTATTCTGCAATATCACCGCGGGCATACCCAGGAGCCGCATGAACGAAGTGTTATACCGGCTGAAGGAACTTAAGAATGTGGAGACAAAAAAACTTGACTAATCAGGTGGATTATTGTAATTTTCTAAAAAATAATTGCCATGGCGCCTGAAAAGAAATATAAAAGCTTCCGGAGTTTTTATCCATACTATTTAACCGAACATGGAGACGCAAAAAACCGGTTATTACATTTTGTCGGTACGGGTTTGATCATTGCCTTTTTTATTGCAGGTTTCGTTTTACAAAACTGGTGGCTGATGGTGGCAATACCATTTTGCGGCTATGGTTTTGCCTGGGTGGGTCATTTTTTCATTGAAAAAAATAAGCCCGCTACATTCAATTATCCGCTATATAGCCTGGGTAGCGATTTTGTAATGTTTTGGCATATACTCACGGGGCAATTACGAAAGAAATTAGCTGAGGCAAACAGCACAATTCATAACCAACAATAATGGATATTGAAATACTTAGGGAGTACGTAATCCAAAAGCCTTCCGTTACGGAAGGTTTTCCTTTTGGGGATACTGTCATTGTTTTTAAGGTGAATGATAAAGTTTTTTTATTAATATCTTTAGACACCAACCCTTTACAGTTTAATGTAAAATGCGATCCTGAAAAAGCTATTGAATTAAGAGAAGAATATCCCAATTCCGTTTTGCCGGGTTTTCACATGAATAAAAAACACTGGAATACGGTTATTGTTAATGGGACAATGACAAAAAAGCAATTATTTGAGATGGTGGATGATTCTTACAGACTGGTTGCAAAGATTAAATGATAGAAATAGCCGGAATTTTGTGGCCGGCATTATCGATTTATTTTCTGATATGCTGAAATAGATTAAGGAAATATAATATATTGTACTTCTAAATAGGTAAATGATGGAACAGGGTGAAAACTTTTCAGACGATCTGCAGGAAAATATGCGCATTGAAAATGAATTTTTGAAAATAAAACTAAAGGCTCAGTATGGTGATGCTTTTCATATGGAGACCACCTCGGAAATGCCACCGGAAATAGAGAACCAGTTTTTAAAAAACATGATGGCTTTTGAAGATGAATTTGCTAATGTGGATTATACAACCGTGTATGAACGAATAGGTAAACCTGGATATAAGCCAATAAGTGAGATAAGCAAGACCGGGTTAACAGCGGCGATTAAAGGACTTATTAATATGCTCTCGGAAAATGATATAGAACTGGACATTTGTGACGGACCTTACCCGGATGAACTGATATACCGGTTCATTACCGAAGAGTTATTTTCCACTCAGGTGGAAAAGGAGTCAATTGCGGGTATGACAATTCACTTTATTTATGAAGAATTCCATCCGAATCATAAAGCTGATATTATTAAACGTACGCATGAGTTTTTGAAAAACTGGTTCAACAGGAAATTTACCGAATACTGCACAGAATTGAGCTGGCATTGCATTACTCCGGATGGCGTGCAAATGACAAGGGAAGATATTATTGTCAGGACGAATGTCTTTTTTGACGCATTCAGTCAATTTAGAGATGATGGGTACAATATCGACAATATAAGTTTTGAACTGCAGGAGGAAAATCAGCGTGGTATGGGCTTTTCGGAAGGAATGCTAAAATACGATGCCGTTATGGACAATGGGGAAATCATACAATATAAAGGGGCATATAAACTTTACATGCAAATGGAAGATAACTGGTGGAGTATTTTTTATTTTGTAATGCCCGGGTTTACGTGGTAGTGATTTCTAACCGGCAAATTTGCAGTTCAATTTATAAATGGTGAACGGTGGCTATTTTCCATTCACCTTAACCTGCCTTCAGCTATTTCGTTGCATATTTCCAATGCCTGCTTTTTCCTTCGGCCATCCATTCAATGGAAGTTGTCATTCTCTTGTTCCTGGTTTCTTCGGTTTTTGCTTCCGTTATCCATTCTACATATTCTTTTTTATGGGAGTATGCATAATTTTCAAATGTCTGCAATGCTTTTTTATTTTTGCTCAACGCTTCCGTAAAGTAACCAGGAACAATTAATTCTTTTTTCTCAGTAGTTTTTGTTTTGGACGGGATTTTGATGCCAAGATCATTCAACTGCATTGCTTCCCTGATCCAGGCAATAATGGTTTTATCTGCCGGAAGGTCTTTTTTTGACATGATTCTGCCCAAATGCCCCATTGCAACTTCAGATTTGGCATTTTCTACCAGTACCGGATCCTTCATCAATGAGGCTTTCCAAAAGCCAAAAACACAATGCTGTTTAAAAGCCGCCATGCTGCACATCATTTCATTTTTATAATCAAAATGGGGAAAACTCCATTTCATTTTTTCTTCTGTATCCGGGCAGGCTTTATGAACGAGTTCACGCAAATGATTCAAAATGGGTTTTGCAAAATCAACGGATTTACTGATATATTCATCAATAGCTTTTTCTTTCTTTCCCATAAATAATAATTTTGAAATGACAAATAATTGTTGTTAACACGATTGCATAAAATATTTTTGTGGATAAGAAGTATTGCATTGATAGCGCGGCCGGAGATTTTTTACTTAAATGCATTTAATCCGGTAACATCCATTCCCGTAATTAATAAATGAATATCATGCGTGCCTTCATAAGTAATTACACTTTCCAGGTTCATCATATGGCGCATGATGGGGTATTCGCCGGTAATTCCCATTCCACCCAGCATCTGGCGCGCATCCCTGGAAATATTGGATGCCACTTCACAGGCATTGCGTTTTGCCATACTCACCTGTTGAGGCGTTACTTTGCCATCATTCATTAATACGCCAAGTCGCCAGTTCAATAATTGGGCCTTGGTTATTTCGGTGACCATTTCCGCCAGTTTTTTTTGCTGTAGCTGAAACCCTGCGATGGGCCTTCCAAACTGGACTCTTTCCTTTGCATAATTCAATGCAATATCATAGCAATCCATCGCTGCTCCAATAGCCCCCCAGGCAATGCCGTAGCGTGCTTTCGTAAGGCAACCAAGCGGGCCCTTTAACCCTTTCACATTGGGCAAAATATTTTCTTTCGGAATTATTACATTATCAAAAACCAGTTCGCCGGTTGCACTGGCCCTTAGGCTCCATTTGCCATGAGTGGTGGGCGTGCTGAATCCTTTCATACCTCTTTCTACAATCACTCCGTAAATCTCGCCCGACTCATCCTTTGCCCATACTACTGCTACCTGTGCAAAGGGTGCATTGCTGATCCACATTTTCGCACCATTCAGGATCACAGAGTCACCGGCATCTTTAATATTGGTGAGCATTCCACCCGGATCGCTCCCATGGTTTGGTTCAGTCAAACCAAAGCATCCCAGCCATTCGCCGCTTGCCAGTTTGGGTAAATATTTATTGCGCTGTTCTTCGCTTCCATACTGATAGATGGGAAACATCACCAGGCTACCCTGCACACTTGCAGTAGAACGCACCCCGCTATCACCACGTTCCAGTTCCTGCATCATTAATCCGTAGCTGATATAATCCAGGCCGCCACCACCGTATTGCTCGGGCACAGTGGGGCCAAAGCAGCCCAGCTCACCTAATTGCTTTACAATCTGTAAGGGAAATTCCGCGCGTTGCGCATAGTCTTCAATGATTGGCGAAATCTCTTTCTTCACATAATTGCGCACGCTTTCCCTGATGAGTTTATGTTCCTCCGTTAGTAATTCGTCAACATTAAAATAATCAGGAGATTGAAAATTATCTGTTTTGGCGGCCATAAAATAATTTAAGGATTTGTGTTTTTTGTTACAAGCATTGATCATAATGCTCACCACCTCTGTCTGCCTGGCTCAATCAGGCCGGCGGAATTGTGCCATTCCAATTCCGGGTTATCGAAATTTTCCTGAATTTTCAGTACCTTTTTTTTACTGTCATCCTGGTGTAGAATGGCAGCAACACAAAGATAAACTATCTTCCTTTCATGTATAAAATGTTGTTGGATTGAGAAACAAAAAGTATTTTCAGTAAAATTTTTGATATGAAAATGATTTGCTTTTTCGTTTGCAGCGCACTGTTAACAGGTTTCATAGCATTTGGTCAGGACCAGCAGGCGAAACCTAAAAAACCCGGGGACGAGATTGAACAGTATTGGTTTATATTATTAAAAACTGGTCCTAATAAGGATTTTGACAGTACGGCAAAGGCGAAATTGTTTGAAGGGCATATGGCCAATATAAATAAACTGTATTACGATGGTATTTTGAAAGTGGCCGGCCCCTTCGGTAAGAACGATTTTACCTGGAGGGGTATCTTTATTTTTGATTGTAAAACAAAAGAAGAAGCGGAAAAGATCGCTTTGAGCGACCCGGCTGTGGCAGCGGGCTTATTCGCGGTTGATATAGTGCCCTGGTATGGAGCGCCCATTGGAAGTTTTACGCACGGCAAACCCAAAAAGGATAAATAGGGAGCAAATTAAAAATATGGACAGCATGAGGCTTCTGTAGAAGCTGAATTGGAATGGTTATTACAGCCCGGCTCATTTATACCTGCCTGACCGGAAAGCCGGATCACTGATTGGGTGAATCTTTTTTGCCCACCGTCTTCCCGAAGGCATTTATTAGAGGGCTGTTCGGCAAATTACCTTGTTTCATATTTTGATAGATTGTAGCTTTGGTGTAATTGGAAAAGCATCATATCGATCTGCAGAAATTGCGTCAAAAAATTATCAACGGCATCATGAGAAACTATTCATATTTAGCATTGGGTGATAGCTATACCATCGGGGAACTGGTAGGCCTTACCAGGAGTTTTCCCTACCAGACAGTGCAATTATTGAGGAAAGACGGGTTTATTTTTTATGCACCTGAAATAATTGCCACAACCGGCTGGTCAACTGATGAATTAAAACTCGCTATTGATGAAAGTATATTGTTGTCGTCTTACGACTTTGTAAGCCTGTTGATCGGGGTAAATAATCAATACCAGGGCAGGAGCGCGGAAGAATTCAGGGTACATTTCAGGGTTTTACTTGAATTGGCCATACAAAGGGCAGGCGGCATCGCTAATAATGTGATAGTGCTCAGCATTCCTGATTGGAGCGTCACCCCCTTTGCAATTCATAAATCTCCGGAGAATATTCGTTCTGAAATCGAAATGTACAATTTTATCTGCCAGGCGGAAGCAGAACATTACCAAACCCGCTTTATAAACATCACTATATCCCAGCAGGAGGATGGAAACAAACAGGAATTTTTGGCCCCCGACCTCCTCCATCCTTCAGGCAAAGAGTATGCTAAATGGGCGGAGCAAATTGCAATGACAATAGCAGATATACTGAATGGATGATAATTTAATTGATAATTG
>JBDTWP010000138.1:0-14627 GCA_040006615.1 Ferruginibacter sp. | reverse complement strand
AAAACAGCCAGCCAGGCCATGGCGCGGCTTTTGGGGAATACGCGGTGCCGTGATAAAATATGTGATTTACACCACCAAGGAAAAACAGATCAATCGCCTTTTTTACATCGCCCCATGAAGAAAGAAAGTGTTCATTTAACCAGGTAGCAGACTCAGATGAAGCGAGCGCTTTACCTGTAACATTAGCAGCCGATGAAGCAAATTTAAAGCGCAATATATCTGTGCCTTCTGTTTCAGGAATATCAACTGCACTATAAAGATCCAATGTATTGGCCGGTGATCCATGCGACTGATTTCGTACCATTGCACCTTTCGTTTTGCTCCATTTTTGCCAGGCCTCTGTGAAATATTCAAGCAATAATTCATCAACCGTTGATCTGTAATCATATAATACCCGGCTATTCATATCTGCATCCGCTTTACCAAATAAGGCCGGTAAATAATTTTTAAGATCGTAACCCTTACGTCTTTTAAATTCTGAAAATAATAATGGTGTCCAATTAGATTGCCCTCTTGCATCATCTACTTCATAAGAGTCATTAAAGAAAGCACGCAGGTAAGAAATATCATGTGCTTTAAATGCCTCGTCAAAGCGTTTAAAATAGTTAGCACTTGCTTTTGCTGAGAAATGATCAATCGCATAACCCTCACCTCCGGGAGCAGCACGCTCTACCATTTTTCCATGAAGCCCTATGAATGCAGCATATAAATTCCATTTGCCCTCTGGTACCGTCCAAATGAGTTTTCCTCCTGCATCAACTTTACCAGTGATATCTAACACATCTCCTTTCTGGGAATATGCCATTAACAATTGCAAAGGCAATTTGCCCGGGTAAATAATCTGATCTAATGCCAGTGCCTGTAAATTTTTATTAAGAGAAACCGGTTTTAGAATACTATCTATGCCTGCAGGTTTATTATTGGCTGTTCTTACCAAAACTTCCTGTTGATATTCTATTATCTCTTTCAACTCATCTCCACCATTAACTGTATATGCTTTATAGTAAATGGTTTTGCTTGCATCATCATCTGCTACCCAGGGACCGCCAAACGGCCACCCGGTGCCATTTGCAAGATCAACACCCAAGCCCAGGCGCTTCGCTTCTTTTAGAGTATGATCGAACTCTCCCATCCATTTGGGGGATAGAAAATTTATGAATTGTTTCTCATAGCCATATACCCCATAGATAGGGGTAATCTCTACACCACCTAAACCTGCAGCTTTATATTGCTCCATATTCCATGTAAGGTCTTTTGCATTTACCGCGCTGCCTTCCCACCACCAACGTGTCCATGGCTTGCTTGTTTGTGTAATGGCAGGCCATTTTAACTGTGCATTTGCCTGTATTAAAAAACATCCTAAACCAATTGTAAGAAAAATTTTTTTGAGCATTTAATTTGAAATTTCATTTATGAACATACTTAAATATAATCACTAAACTTCTCCTGCTTCGCACTTCTAAAGCCAGAAGTATTGTGGGCATCATAATTTAGAAGGGCTTCCACAGCATAAACGTTTTCTATTCCTTCAAAGTTCGCCCTGAAAATTATCCACTTTCCATCAGGGCTAAAATGTACGTTCGGTTCAAGTTTGTAATTATGATGTTTCATGTTAACCAATTTTTCAGAAACAAAATGATCGCCTTGAAGCTTGAATAAATATATCCACATACCATCTTTTGCTTTTGCAACCTGGCCGGAATCGCCTCCATCGCCACAAAATAATTTTTGGTCTGGTGAGGTATTAAAATGTATAGACCATTCATCCCGCAAAAGCGAATACTTTATTTCTTTGCCTGATTTTACATTTGCACCTGCCACAAAAAATGTTTCTCCCTTTGGCTGTTGCAGATCAAACCAGATTGTTTCGCCGTCTGGAGAGAACCATTCATGTCCTGCTATCTCCATATCCATGCTACGTTTGTGTATTAACTTAATATTTTTTGAATCTATATTAATGGTCCATATTCTATCTACCTTATGCCAGGGGCCTTCATGGCAAAACATCAGTAAAGAAGGATCAGTAGACGAAAATTGTACATGGTTCAGCCATGCGCTGTCTGTAAATAGTTTATTGAGCTTCTTTGTTTTTACATTTATCGTAAATAATGTTCTTGGCAACCTGGCTTCATAAATGAGGTTAAAATAATCTTTCTTTTCCGGGTTATTTTTAAAGAGTTCCTTCTCTTTGTCTCCTGACCAAACTCCCTCCAATAAAGTTCCATCTGCATTAATTGTAGTTATGCCCGCTTTAAAATCTTCAGGGAAAACATAAACCAATTGTACTTTTTTATTTAGTGCATTTACCGAAAACACACTGTCTTTTATCTGGTAATAAACTTCCCCTGTTTTATTATGAACAATCTCTCCATTCATAGGAGAGCTGTGGAATGTAAGCTGCTCTGATTTAAATGTTGAAAGATCAAGAAGATGCAGTTGTTTATTTTTTGAGTTGGCGCTGTATGTTTCCTGCTTTTGAATGTTGCTTACATCATTTTTACTGCTGCTGTAAAAAACCATATTATTACCAGTGAAAGGATTATTGTGAAAGTAAAAACTAAGGTTACTTCCATCAATGCGTGAAAGCTTTATTATTTTATGCTTCGTTTCTTTATCTATCCATTCAGCAGGCATTTTTTTACCACCTGTTTCCAAAAACTGTTGTGCAAAAGCTGGCTGAATTAAAATGGAGCAAAAAGTAAGGAGGTAAATTAAAGAGCAATTGTCAGGTTTATTCATATAGCAATGTTGGGTTATAAAATAAGGACTTAGTGACTTTATTTGTATCCTGAACTGTCATGACCTCACCCCAACCCCTCTCCAAGGGAGAGGGATAGCGAGCCTTTGACTACAAAATTATTATTCAACTTGATACTTACGATTTAGGTTAACATAAAGATTAATAGCAATTGCCGCTGGCTGGCGAAACTAATATCATCTCATTTAATAGCCAGCAAAATCATCTTGATTTTTTAAAATCATACCGAAAGAAATCCACATCCACATAACCTTCCTCTGCTTTATTGTTATAATTATAAATGGCTAAACGATCTCCCCGGTATGATCCCCACATCATTTGATATGGATCACCAACAGGGGTATAATTGGTTCCATCAGTACTGCATGAATATTGGCTTAAGCCATCAAGACTCCAGGTTGTTTTCAACCATATATTTTTATTGGTGAGAACCGGTCCAGACGTTGCTACACCTTTTACATTCATTTCCAAAGATATGATGGCGCCATTGCAAACAACCCCAACGGCCGAATAATTTGGTGAACCAAAATGAGACAAGCCTCCTTTTTGCCCCTCGGCCATTCCGCTTAAATCAAGCTTAATGATAACTTCATTTTTTACGGTACGCAAAGAACGCTGCGTAATGCTGTTGCCTGCTTTTAGAAGATCATCTGTTTTGAGAGGTTTATATGCCTATAACCTCAGCCAGCCTTTTCGTTCTGTCAACGACCACTTATCATTGCGTGGCTGATAGTTCCATTCCCATTGTAACGGTAACTTGTTTTTATTAAACTCATCGCTTGTTGCCGGTGCTATAATCTTTTTACTTTTTACCGGCATCTTTCCTGTCCAAATCATCTTGCCAATTGTATCAGTGCCAACTTCGCCAATAATTGGCCAGCCATTAACCCAATTCACAGGAAGCAGGCTCATGATGCGACCAGACCAATCCCCGGTTCCATGATGGGTAAGAAAATACCAGTCACCTTTTTTTGTTTGAACAATACCGCCCTGGTTAGGTTCCATAAATTCTTTTTGTGAATGGCTTAATTGTTTGGGACCTTCATAAGGACCCCAAATGTTTTTTGAGCGTTCCATCATTGTAACACGTCCATCCTTTTTTACTTCACTGAAAAAATGGTAATAAGTGCCATTGATCTTGTAAAGTTTGTTGGCCTCACTTCCTTTGGATTGATAAATAACTTTATCAGTTTCTCTGATCAATTGCTTTCCATCTGATGTCATTTTAAAAAGATGAATTTTATAACCTTCACCAACGTTGGTCCCAACAAAGTAAGGCTGACCATCATCGTCCCAAAAAGGGCAGCAATCATCCCATCCTTTTTCAGCAAGTACCTGGTGAAGAGGCTCCCATGGGCCTTCAGGGTTTTTAGATGTCGTCATAAAATAACCTTCGTCTATCGTGCCGAAATAAATCCAAAATTTTTTATCATGGTAACGAATAGCGCCCCGCCCATATTCCTCTTCCATACCTGTTCATTTTATCCCAATTCATTTCAGGAGAGATTTGTGTGAGATCACTTACAGCATGGCCGGCTATTTTCCAGTTCACCAAATCTTTTGAATGAAGAATAACCATGCCAGGTGAATATTGAAATGTAGAAGAGATGGCATAATAATCAGCGCCCACGCGGATACAATCCAAATCACTATAATCTGAAGGAAGGATAGGACTTGTATAGGTTCCGTTGCCCTGATCACCCCATGTATTCCAGTGGCCCCATTTGTATGAAGTATCTGTTTGGGCATATGTGTTTTGTATGAGCAACAGATTCATCAAAATAATTGTTACATATACAAAAAGCATATACAAAAAAATTATAAGAACTTTCCAGTTGGAATAAAAATATTAAAATGATGTACTATCAACCTTCTTGTAATTCCTGTCTTTTAATTCTCCACTTTGCTGGAGCCTAAAGTTGTAAACATTTTTTAAAATAAATTTTTTCGCAGCTGGTGCAGCTTGCGCTTTTATGCCTGTAATCGTAATTCCTTTTACTTCATTGATTACAAAAGCAGGCCTGGTTTCTGTTCCAAGAAATCCTACTTCCACGTTGTTTAGCTGAATATCTTTTGCATGACGGATAAAGAAACCATAGGCAGGCATGATACCCATCTTTGCAGGTTCCGGATAAACTTTTTCATGTTCAGGAACAACGAAAGGAATTTTATTTTGTGCAGAATCCATTTGCCTGTAATAAATACGGATGTTATTAAGTTGAACATCTTCTATATCATGACCTGGTATGCCGCTGATGATTGATGCAAAATGTGAATCGGCGTTGTAGGCTCTTACATTACTGATACTCACCCTGCGAAGTGATCCCACTGCTGTACCCTGGGGGCCACGCATACGTGCCGCAAGCCTTAGAAAGATCGGGGCATTTACTATATCTCTCATAGTAATATTTGATATACTGATGTCTTCAAGCAAGCCACCATCCACTGTTTCCAATGCAAGTCCACGGCAATAATCAAATATGCAATTACTGATCGTTATATTTTTAAATCCTCCGTTTGATTCGGTTCCAAATTTTATTCTTCCTGTAGGGCCTTCTTTATCAGGGACACTGTTCCACTCTTTACGTTCATAAGTGCCTTTATAAAAAGTTCCAAGATCATAACCGCTCACTTCGCAATTGGTGATAGTTACATTTTGTGTGGGCTTTGCATAACCCAAAGCAAAAGAACTTTTTAAACATATAGCATCATCGTATGGGCTGTTAATAGTGCAGTTAGAGATACGAACATTGCTGCAACAATCTATATCCATACCATCCCTGTTGGTATCCATTTTTAAATTATCAATGGTAAGATTATCAGCACCCGTTGCCAGTATGCCAAAATGCCCCCCATTTAAAATGGTGAAATCTTTTAAGATAACGTTGCGGCAAAGTTTTAAGCTGATAGCCTTATTGCCCATTCCCTTTCTTTGTGCCCCAAGGCCCCGCGATAACCCTTTTCCGTAAATAGCTCCTGTGCCAAGTATTGAAATATTTTCAAGATTCTCACCCCATATAAGACTATTGTGCCAATGGCTATGTCCAAAATCCTGGTAATGATATTTATCACCCCATTCATTTGCCTCAGCTTCATCATAGCCCGTAAGTGCCGCTGAATCTGAATTAGCGGCTACAATAGTACAGCCCTGATCAAGGTATAAAGCTATATTGCTTTTTAAATGAATTGAAAAACTGAGGTAAGTCCCCGGCGGGAAGTATACTGTGCCTCCACCTCTTTTTACTGCACTGTCAATGGCATCATTAATGGCTTTCGTGTCTAATGCTTTACCATCTCCAACCGCTCCGAAATCTTTAATGTTTATTCCCTGGCGGTATTTGCAGAAAGCTGCAGAAGATAAGGAGAGATATAAAAAAAGTATCCCTATTATATGACGCAATATTTTGGTAATCCTGTGGTTGAAGTTATTATTCATAGTGATATAGTTCTATTCTTTAAAGTTGAATAATTTAGAAAATATGTTGGCTGATAAAGATAGGTTCCCTTATGTTCTTTGTCCTTAAGAATCAATTACCATCTGGTTTTGCTGTTTCAATAAATGAGCTTGCGGGCAATTTCCATTCTTCAACAGGGTCAGGATAAGCAGGATCAAATAATGGCAATTGTTCTTTCAAATATTTTGCTAATGCAGGAACATTTTGCTGAATTTCATTAACTACGCACTTTGCCAGTTCATATGCACCATAAGCACTGAAATGAGTATTGTCCTTTACATCTTTGAGCTGGTTGGGATATGTGTTGGCCGCAAAATGAACAAAAGCTTTCACAGATTTTTCAGGCCCCAAAGCCTCATACAAAGTTTTACTCATCGCATTCAGGTCAACCAGGGCAACACTTTCTTCCCTAGCGGTTTGCCGCATTGCTTCAGGATAGTTCAACAAAGAATTAGTAATATGCCCGGTTGAATCAAAGGTTCTTCTGTTAACGGAAGTAACCAATACAGGTATTATGTTTTGCTTTCGGGCTTCCATAATCCACTCCTTTAATGTTTGCTTATAGGAGGTAAAAGGATCTAAGAAATTATCCCCCGGCTTTTGATCATTATGTGCAAATTCAATAAACAAATAATCCCCGGGCTTAGCCATGCTCCATAATTTCTGCAACCGCCTTTCTCCCTTGAAGGCTTTTAAAGTTTCACCCGATTCGGCATAGTTAGCTATTGCAATAATTTTAGGCTTAAAGAAAACGGGAATCATTTGTCCCCATGAAGCCCAGGGTTCTTCAGCCTGGTCTACAACAGTTGAGTTGCCAGCAAGAAAAACAACAGGGATATTTAAAGCGGGTGAAATCTCAACCCCACAAATTTTTGGTGAGGTATTATTGAATTCTAATGTGAGCTTATCATCCCAGTGCAGGTAAAAGATCTCCCTGGATTTTAATCTTACTTTATTATTAGCGGGTCTTATTATGCTATCCCTAAGGTGAACAGTAAATTCCTGGTTTGTGAATTTTCCATTTTCAGTTTCTATTTTCTCCACCATCAATCGCCTGCACTCTGCCTTAATAGTGGTAGCTGAGGTTCCTTTTTTATCTCCTAATATTATCCTTACATTATAGTTGCCTTCAGCAAGTTTTACAGAAAAATAAAAAGGCTTGTTACATGTTATATAATCATCTCTTAGTGCGTCTTTGCCTTTATAAGATGTGCCGATAAGATTAGTTGAAAACTCAAAGCCATAGCCCTTTTCCGCGGTATATCTTGTTTCAGGTAATACTTTTATATATCCTTTTTGCACCTTTCCAGGGCCAAAATCGAATTTAAAAGATTGTGCCCTGCATAAAGCTGAGGCAACAATAGCTGCGAAAAAAAATATTGATCGTTTATTAAATATCGTTTTCATTTTACAAGAAGTTATAAATTGATTGTTTATTTAAAAAGAGGTTATTCCGTTTTTGATTTTTAAATTTCCGCCAATTTGAACTAATAAACCTTTTGAGTAAATCAACCAGAGATTTTCATGCGTATCTTCTTTTATATCGGTAATAATGCCATAGGAAGCAGAAGCTTTATATCCGGGAAACAAAAAAGCTGCTGCTGATTATTGCATTGTCGTAGGTTTCACAAAAGAAATGATGGCCTTATACTTGTCAACCGCGATGATAAACATTAATATTTACCCATGTTAGAGTTAATGATAGGAACCATTATTTATTAGCGAAGGCTAATTTAGTACCCTGAGTATACTGGTTCCTTACACCAACAAGCGTGAAGCAGTACTGTTAAAAATTACTATTGAATAACATGAAGACAGGTTCTGCTTCAGACAGAAATGAGCCACTACATGACAGTTCATTTATTTACTTTTATTTCGTTTCGTGAATAGCTAAAGTTCGGGCTTAACAAACGATTGTATGTACCCACCGATTAAGTGTTTTTGTTCTCTTCGTTTTTTTACGATTGCTGTTATGGACCAGCAAAGACACGTAAAAATTGCTTTTGAAAAAAAGTGATCTTATCACAGAATTAAACGAAAAACAATTGCATTTATAACGATGGATTTATAGAATTCTTTCAGTATTTAGATAACATTTTTCTCAATAATTATTTTCGACCGGTTTTCTTTATTTGGTATAATCACGCTCCGCACTTACTTATACATTTAAAGGCTTTGTTACTAACCAACCCGAAGCACTTTTAATGTTAAATGAAGATCAATATTCTATGCTTATCTCGGAAGAATATATGAACCCACCAGCAACACCATTAAACAAATAAACAATAAAAGAGTTTCAATATGATTACTAGCTTAGATTAATAAAACTAGTATCCTGGGTTTTGCATTGCTTGCTTTTCTGCAGGTGTTAAATTAATATTATTGCTTCGTATTGCATCCAGGAAAGTTTGGGGAACTGGCCGCAAAAGATGTTTATCTGCAACGTTAGCCGCAGCATCAACATTAAATGCCTTTGTTCTTGGAACTAATGTTTTTGTCCTTGACAGATCTTCCCAACGTAAATACTCGCCACATAGTTCACGGGACCTTTCATCTAATATCAGACATAACATTCTATCATATGTACTTGACAAACTTAATGTGCTAATAATAAATTCATCTTCTGCAGGTAAAGGAGAAACACTTGCAATAGCCAGGCTGGCAGAGGCCGCGGTAGTTACTGAAATATTATTTGATTCATAATATGAATTTGCCGGATAAAATGAACTGATAACTCCTGGTGGTTGAAGTGACTGAGATTGTACTGTATTACCTCCATCATTATAGGCAGCCCTGTTTTCTCCGCCTGCATATTGTGCACGTTGACGAACTGCATTAATGTATGGCAGCGCATCAGCATAACTACCTGTACCGGCTTTTGCTAACCTGATCTTTGCCTCTGCGGCCATCAAATAAGTTTCAGCTGAACGTGCTAAAGTAAAGTCTCTATGACCAACCACATCATTCAATGAATTTCTTGAACCATCAAAATGTTTACTTAAGGGTGGGAAAGCCTGGTAAACGGTAGTTAAATCAGTATTTAATGCACCGTCGCTTGAAGAACCATTAGGATAAGCAACGTAAACAGTTGGAATTGGATGAGTAGTAATTGGGTCAATGATCAAACTAGCAGCGGGAACTGTGCTTTTGCAAATTTTTGATTTAACCCAGTTACGGGGATCGCCAGGTTGATTGATCACAAACATCATCCCTAAGTCACCTTTTACATTCGGAGCAACTGGCGATGCTCCATTTAATGTCCATTTAGTTTTAAAGGATTTCCAGAATCTTGAATCATTTACACGGTCGTAAATACGATAGTCGTAATATGTTGTTGCCATCCTGCTAAAAGGTCTGTTACCAGCTAAATCACGGGCCAATTGATCTTGTATATCATACCTTGCAACAAAATACAAATGCTGTGTATTACCGACTGCATTATTTGTAGTTACATCATTTGTCATCTGGGCTGACAAAATAACCTCAGGAAGGGTTTCATTTGCAGAATTAATACCAGTAAAATTCCATAAAGCTGCAAAGTTTGAAGCTAAAGGGTGAGCAGCAATAACCTGGTCGCATAACGTAACAACGGCTGCTAAGTCAGCGGCGACAAAAGTAGAGTTCCATGAACTATTTATCTCACTCGCTCTTGCTAAATATGCTTTTGCTAAAAAATGTGCTGCAGCATCCTTAGTAAGATGGGCAGGAGCTCCTCCTGCTGGCAACAAGTCTTTTGCTTTTGTAAAATCAGAAATAATTTGTTCATACACGTCTTTAGGATCATTTCTCACAAATTCGAGCTCTACAGTTGTACTTGGTGTAGTTTTCAATGGAACAGCACCCCATTGCTCTACTAATCTCAGGTAATTGTATGCACGAAAAAAATATCCTTCTCCTAATGCTGTATTTTTAACAGCAGTGGAAGTGGAAGCGCTGGCAGTAGCATTTTGGATCAATAAATTTGCATCTCCAATGCCAATGTATAAAGCATCCCACATAACATTAGCTCCTTGCAAATTACCACTAGTAGCTAATCCGGGGGCAAGAGTTGCATCATAATTATTCCATGGTCCATTGGATGCGTCGCCACCTACATGAAATTCATCTGTTCCATATTGGGTTTGACAAAAATACCATTCTCCATTAGTAGGATTCGTAAATACCTGGTAATACCCACCGGCTGCTAATTGTAATATGCCGGCATCTGTTTTAAAAAATTCATTGCCTCTTGCAATCTTCAGCGTTTCATCAAGGAAACTCTTTTTGCAGGAGGGAGTAACAAAAAGCGCAATTGCTACTATTAATATTTTAGAAAGATTATTATACTTATTCATATAATTCAAAATTGATGATTATTGTAATGATGCATTAATACCTAAAGTAAAACCTCTGTTCCATGTTGGACCAACTACGTCCATATCACTGAACTTGATTTTAGAATACAACATGCCCGGATTCTGTACCTGGAAGTATGCTCTCAGGTTAGATATACCAGATTTACCTAACACCTTATTATTAAAATTATATCCCAGGGAGATATTTCTGACCTTAATAAAAGAGGCTTTATAATACCCTAATGCCTGGGAATATGGATCGAGTCCATTACCTCCAGCACTAAATATTGGTTTTTGAAATTCGGCATTTGGATTATCCTCAGTATAATAATCGATTTTTCTATTAACGCCTCGGGCAGATTGTCCTTCACCTCCGGAATTAAACAAATAGTTCAATCGTCCGTATAAGAAGAAAGACAGATCCAGTTGTTTATAGTTAACAGTATTGGTCATACCCACAACCCAACGAGGCCTTGTCCATCCTATGATCTGCTGATCATTATTTGCATCGATCTTATTATCTCCATTAAGGTCTGCAACTCTTACGTTGCCCGGAAAAAACTTATGACCATTTGCATTAAACGCTCCATAAGCAGCTGCTTCTTTGGCCTGCCAAAGTCCAAGCTCCTTATAACTATAAATGACTCCGCTAGGTTGATCAATAAACCAGTTGTTTGGAATGTCATTTTGCTTCCCGTTTCCCAACGTTACAATGTGATCTTTTTGCCAGGCCGCATTTACCGTAGTAGTCCATGTTAGATCTTTTTGTTTGATATTAACTGTTGTTAGCGAAATATCAATACCATTGTTGGCTGTTTCACCAACATTATCATATGTTGACGTATACCCTGTAACAGATGGAATACTTCTCTTCAATAACAGATCAGTTGTCTTTGAAGTATATACATCTACACTGCCGGATATTCTGCTTTTGAACAGGTTAAAATCAACGCCTACATTAAACTGAGTTGTTCTTTCCCATCCCAGATCTAGATTTGCCATTTCAAGGCTTGGTATTGCTCCGGCAGTACTCGTTGTGTAAAAAGGATAGAAAAGAGATGTTATTGCACCTTGTGTTGCATAAGCAGGAACTGCTGAGTTTCCTGTAACACCAGCACCAATTCTTAGTTTTAAATCATTTATCCATGCTGCATTCATGAACTTTTCTTTTGTTATTCTCCAGGCGATAGCTGCTGAAGGAAACAATGTATACTTATGTCCCTTCGCAAGAACTGATGAACCGTCATCCCGTGCTGAAACGGTTAGCAAATATTTGTCTTTATAACTGTAGTTGAGTCTGGCCATGTAAGACAGGAGCTGTTGTTCAATAAGACCTCCCTTTGTACTTATTGCACCAGTTACAGTACCTGATGATAATGCATACCACAATTGGGAAGCTTGAGGTACACCATTTCCACTTACAAAGCTTGAATCCCGCCTATAATCAGTTTGACTTTGTAATAGGGTCAAACCAAAAGTATGATCACCGATTGTTTTGTCATAATAGATCAAATTGTCTAATGTATAAGAAAAGGTCTTAAAGTTTGAAAGTGATGCATAACTGGTACTACCTCCATTTGCCACAGAGTTTGCATCCACGTAAATTCCATCACGGTAATAAGAAAAGTCTGGGCCGAAATTCATTCTATACTTCAATCCTTTTAAAATGGGGAAAATGGAGCCAAAATTTACCTGTGCATATAAACTTCCAAATGCTCTCAATGTTACCCTTTCATCGATATTATATTTTTCTTCATCAACTATGCTTTTAATGGCATTGTCAGCTCCCGGAAACAAAATCCTGTTTCCCGCTGAATCATAAGGAACTGCATAGGGATATATAGTCCTGGCTGATTCATATAAACCACCGGCAGGGGTACCAATTGTAGCGATACCTGCGTTTGATTGTCCAAACGATTGCTTACCATAACTAACAGTCATGTTATTTCCAAAAGACATCCAGCTGGTAGCAATAAAATCAACATTTACCTTTGCAGTATATCTTTCAAATGATTGGCCCTTTACAACACCGCCATTATTTAAATAGCCAAAAGAACCATACGCTTTTAATTTATCTGTCCCGCCACTTACACTTATTGTGTTATCTGTTGTTATTGATTGCTCTTTCACCATACCTCTCCAATCAGTGTTTTGAACTTTTAAACCATCCCATGTACCGGAAGCCCAACCCTGGTTGATATTAGCCCATGCAAAACGATCGGCAGTTGCACTAAAAAGTGATCTGTCAGTATTTATATTTGGTTGGTCTCCTCTTGGGTTAGTACTGACACCGGTTGCTGGATTTAAGCCGGCATAATAATAGGCCCAACGCTTGAAAGTAATATAATCACTTGCGTTAAACATTTCCCGGTTATCAACTAAATTTTCTAAAGTAACTGAATGATTAAAGTTCAATGTGACTTTCCCGGATTTACCTTGCTTGGTAGTTATGATAACAACTCCATTAGCGCCACGGGATCCATAAATAGCAGTGGCAGATGCATCTTTCAATACATCTATTGATTCAATATCTCCCGGGTTAATATAATCTATACCCCCTGTAATTAATGGGATGTTATCAACTACGAATAATGGGGAGTTTGATGCAGTCAAAGAACGAACTCCGCGTATATTAATATTTGGAACAGTTCCGGGACGTTCACTGGATGAAATGTCCACCCCGGCAACTTTTCCTTGCATGGCCTGGATCGCATTATCCACCGGTCTTGAACGGATATCTTTCTGGTTGATACCAGCAACAGAACCAGTTACATCTTTCTTTTTAATTGCTGCGTAGCCAACCACCACAATATCAGATAAGTTTTCGTTTACAGATTTTAGTGTTACTGATAACTGCGCTTTATTGTTTACAGCAAGTTCCAGTTCTTCGTGCCCTACAAAACTGATAACCAGGTTTGCTTTACTTGATGAAACATTTAACTGAAATGTTCCACCCTGAATAGTAACAGTCGATTTTTGTGTACCCTTTTCCGAAACAGTAGCGCCTTCCAGCGGTTTACCATCGGCATCCATAACAGTACCGCTTACAGAAAAATTTTGTGCCATTACTGAAAAAGCGGAAAGTAAAAAGACGAGGAGGAGGTAAAATTTATTTACTAACAATTGATTGTTCATATAGCATTTAAGTTTTGATTGAAGATAGATAGCCGGTAAAAATATCAACTATAGCATGGCTGGCATCCTGTACTATCCTGCAAAAATAAGAGAATTAAAGTAATAATTTTATTGCGCATGCAAAAGAGCGTACGACAATTTTCCGTTTTATAAAAAATAGTTCTATCTTTATGCCAAAGTATTATCACCTTGGCACGGAAAAAAGCTGCAATCAATTTATCTAGTGAGGAAGTAAAGCAACTTGGTAAAGAATTATTCGAATTGCGATTTAACCATTGGGTAGATAACAATATGGAGAACCCTGATCCGTATGAATTTGAAAGGAGCTTTGACGAAATGATGAAATCCTGTATTCATGAGATTATGAAATTGTCATCAGGGCCTACTCCGAAGGATAAGAACCTAAAAAAAAACTCATGACTCTTCACGGGTCAATCGTAATCCACAAAGAACATCCACTTGCTAAAAATACCCGAAACTTTGCTATAACCCCTTGCCTTCAGGAATTAATCTGTTTCATTGGAATGCAACATACCTACAATGGTTCAAGTGTAATTTTCCGGAAATTGTTAGGTATTGAAATATCTGCAAAACAGATTGAGCGGGTGTGTGCCTTTTATGGAACTAAACTCTATGAAATGCAGTGCAGGTATGTATTCAATAAGAAAGATAAAAAGATAGAGGCGAATATTCTATATGTATTACTTGATGGTTCATTTATTCAAATCAGGAACAGTTCACTAAAGAAAAAAGGGAAGGATTTTTTTCAGGGTAAAGATTCCTGGAAGGAAGTAAAGTTGGGACGCACAATCAACGCCAGGCATATAATAAAAGGAATCAGCAAAGACAGGAATTTTGTTAGTAAGTCAGATTATCTGTTTCATTTAGGTGAAGCTGAAATATTTTTGGAACAATTGCGGCAATTGTCAGAATCTTATAAATACG
>JBDTWP010000137.1:0-14648 GCA_040006615.1 Ferruginibacter sp. | reverse complement strand
AAACGATGTTGGTTTCGATTTAAAGCTTAAGACGCACGGTTTCTCCTGACCCTTATTTTTTGAGGTCATATTTTTATTTATATCGAGCCTATTGTTCATTTGGTCGAAATGATTTACTAGTTTGCGACGGCGATAGTAACTTCAATTTTCAAACCCGGCATTGGCAATACGGATAACAGGATGCGCCAATATATTTTCACACTGATATTTTTCAAATGGAATATGACAATGACAGGATAAGAAAACATGCTTATAAAATTGAAATATTTTATTGGGTGTTGTTAGGTATAATGAATCCATTGGTGAATGGCCTGAACTTTTTTTCAGCAGATATACGAATATGGCCGGTATTATTACTGGTTAACACGGTTATTATTCCTGCTTATCTTTTTTTTGCTGCATTTATAGTAACCAGGTTTCTCTTTCAAAACAGGTACCTCCATTTCACGCTTTCCTGCTTTTCATTTTTGATTTTAATACATCTTTTATTATTTGGCATATATTCTATCATATTACAGTTTCGGCTGACCCCATATGAACAAGCTTATTTTTCCTATACCTATCAGACAATTACCAGGGAGTGTATATGGATGCTGATAAATATGTCGCTGGCGGCCGCCATAGCGTTTATTAAAAAAGGATTGGATGGAAGCGACCTCCTGGTTGCCCTTCAAAAAGACAATACCTCATTCAAATTGAAATATTTGCGTGCCCAATTGAATCCTCATTTTCTTTTTAATACATTAAACAGTGTTTATTCCCTTAGTCTTCAGAAATCAGATAAGGCTCCGGAACTGGTTATAAAATTAGCGGACCTGATGCGGTATCTTATATATGAGTGCAATGAAGACAAGGTACCTTTAAACAAGGAAATTGAATTTATCCGGAATTATATAGAAATTGAAAAAATCAGGCATAAAGCGGATGTCAGGTTTTCAGTTGAGGGAGAAACAGATAGTATCATGATCGAGCCGTTTTTGTTTATCTCTTTTATTGAAAATGGTTTTAAACATGCATTTGACAATTCATTCACCAAACCCTTTATCTATATCACGATAAAAGTGGAACCGGAACAGATTGTACTGAATGTGATCAACAATACCAATATTGACCTGGAAACGCAGGCAAAGAGAATTAGCGGCACAGGGAACACTACCAGCAAGAGTTTACTGGAATTGTTATACCCGGATTCCTATGCACTTAATATTATTCAGACAGATAAAGAAGAAGCAAGAAAAAACAGTTTAAGAATTAAAAATGCAAAGAAGCGATTGGAAACTTTTTATCCGGATTCTCATACACTTGATGTAATTTTAAGTAACAATGCATTCACTGTATCATTAATAATTAAACCAGGGTTTACTTGATAAGATGTATTATAGTTGAAGATGAAACCCTTGCCCAGCATGTGATTCAAAACCATTTGCAGAAGATAGGACAATTTGAATTGGTTGGTACCTGCAATAATGCCCTGGAAGCCACGGAAATTTTAGCCAGGCAGGAAGTTGATCTCATTTTTCTCGATATACAATTACCGGGAATGACCGGGTTAAATTTTTTACGTACGTTACCGGATCCTCCGCTTGTAGTGCTTACAACCGCCTATGCCGAATATGCTTTGGAAAGTTATGAATTTAATGTAATTGATTATTTGTTAAAACCCATTTCATTTGAACGGTTTTCCAGGGTAATCAATAAAATTGTTAATGGCAGGTTGTTCACCCAGGTTACAAATGAAAAAGATGGTTTGGTTCATGATCATATTTTTATAAAAAGCAATAGCAAATTTTTCAAGGTCAACTTTTCTGAAATCATATTTATCGAAGGAATGAAAGATTACCTTAAAATTCATTCTACACAATATACGCTCGTCACGCATCAAACCATGAATGATATCGAAAAGATATTACCGGCAAGACAATTTATTCGTGTTCATAAATCTTATATAGTCGCCGTAGCCTATATCCGGAGCATTTATGGAAATTGTATTGAAATTGGAAAAACAACGATTCCGATCGGGAATAGTTACAAAGACAAAATGATGAGTTTTATTGGTAAAAAATAATAATAGATTCATTAATAAGTCGGGCTAAAATGCAAAATGTTTATCACTGATCTTTACATAGCCCAGGTCCGAAGCCCAATCCATTCGTTTTGCCATAAAATAGCCATGATCAGGCACATGGACATACTTGTAAGCAACAAGTAAGCTGCAAACCAACGATTACCATGTTTTCGAAAAGTCCAGGCTGATAAAAATAAACTTGCAATAGAAAGAATACCAAAAGAAGTGGTCCCGCAAAAGATGATCATAGTTCGGGAATTAACTGATCCAAGCTCACTTAATTTGTAACTATATTGCTGTACTTCCAATAAATTCAAAATTGCCCACACCAAAAGGCCGGTACCTGCCATTGGCACAATTCTCGAAATTAAATCCCGCCATTTGAGTTTGCCTATAATTGCTCCAAAGAATGAAAAAATTCCCATTATGACAGATGATAACGCAAAGAGAACGGCTATAATAATAACAGCCCTTTTTAACAAGGCACCGGAGTCACCCGTTTGCTCAAAATAGCTTCCCCCAATCGTCATTATATTTTTACCTTTATCGTTTTTTGTAAAACATATTAATGGCATATTCGCACCCTTCCAGGCAAAAGTCATTGGGGCGGTTTGTACTAATTCTGACGGGTCGCCAAAGAACGGCTTAAAATATAATTGGTCATTGTTAAAATAAATTTTTGGGGCATACTGCAATTTTTCAGTGAAGCCGGAAATTTTAAACCTGGGACTTTCGAATTGATAACGCCCTAAAAATGGATCAATAGCCTTTTTGTCGATTGTTTGAGTTGACAATTTCCTGCCGGGTAAATTTTGTTCGAGATAAGAAACAATCAACTCGCCGATCCTGTAATTGCTATTGTTACTGTTTGATGCAATCACAAAACCAACTCCCAGTTCCCGGTTATATTTGCAGGAGGAAAAGCAGGTACCGGTTAAACCGTCGTGCCCCCTGAATGGATATTTCGCATCGGCAAAAAACGTATTATCATTTGCCAGTGAATAACCATTTTTTTGCCCGGACCGGGCAGCTAAAGAACTATGGGTTGTTTCAATTTCAGCAATCATAGCCGGGGTGTAAACCGAATTCCCGTTTCGGAGAAATAATTGCAGGAATTTTACCATATCCTCTGAACAGGACCATAATGCACCCTGCGAACCGCTTATTAATGTCACCGGGTTAACAGGAATCGTTTGTCCGTTTTTTACGATATATTCTTTTACATCTTTTTGAGGAAGCCTGCTGCTTACATTAAAATTGGAGTTCATCATGCCAAGGGGATTCAATATATTTTCAGCCAGGTATTCGTCATATAGTTTACCGGACATTTTTTGTATCAGGTAACCAAGTATAGAATAATTTGGATTTGAATAGGCGAATCTTTCTCCGGGTTTCCAGCGACATATCATGGAATTTTTTTGAACCAGCATCATTTCAATACCCTTATTTTCTTTTGCATCTGGTGAATATAACCGGTTGAGTTTTATATCGTCAAAACCTGAGGTATGTTCTAACAAATGGACTATCCGTAAAGGGTTGGTGCCTTCCCAATTATTTTGGAAAGCCACTTCAGGAGCAATCTTTTTCAATTCATCATCCAGTTTCAGTTTTCCCTCATTCACCAGTTTCATGATTCCAAGCGACACGAACATTTTAGTGATAGACCCCATTCGGAACAGGGTGCTTTCATTTACTTCGCGTTTAGCTTCCAGGTCTGCGTAGCCAAAACCACCTGAAAAAAGTACCGAATCTTTTGTTGTAATGCCCAACATCAAACCTGTAATATTTTCCTGCTTCCGGATTATCTCTATTGAATCAATCAGTTGTTTAATGCTGCTAATGGAGCCGGTTTTTTGCGCAACTGAAATAGTTCCAAAAAACAGTAGAGCAGATACAAGAATAGCATTTTTCATAAATTTAGAGTAATAAATTCCTTTCAAAATTATTCCAGTATCCAGTATCCAGCATCCAGCATCAACCTTCAACAACTATCAATTATCAATTATCAATTATCAATTATCTTCATCCACCCTTTCAGTTCCATCCAGTGCCTGCATCGCTCCATCCACAGTTCATTTTTATTTTTTTGTTTCATTCCGAATCCATGTCCGCCAGACTCGTAAATATGCATTTCCGCAGGGACCTTATGTTGTAATAATGCCTCATAAAATACAATACTGTTTTTCGGGTTCACCCCATCATCATCACTTGCATGCACCAAAAAGGTGGTGGGTGTCTGGTCAGTCACCTGTAATTCATTGGAATACTCCTTAATTTTTTCGGGTGATGGGTTCTTACCGATAATTTGTTCGGCGGAGCCCTTGTGCCCGATCATTTCATTAAAGCTTATTACCGGATAGATCAGGATCATAAAATCCGGTCGCACACTCGTGTTTTCAGGATTGGGAATTACTACTTTATTGAAATGGGTACCCGCAGTGGACGCCAGGTGCCCACCTGCGGAAAAACCCATAATGCCAATCCTGCCTGGGTTTACATTCCATTCCTTTGCACGATCCCTCACCACCTTCAATGCTTGCTGGGCATCCTGCAAAGGGCCAATCTCACGGTTTATCATCGTAGCGTCATCCGGTATGCGGTATTTCAAAACAAAGGCCGCTACACCCATAGCGGTAAATTCCTTTGCCACATCGGTTCCCTCATGACTGGAAGCATTCACCCAATAACCTCCGCCCGGGCAAATCACCACAGCGGTGCCATTGGCTTTTTCCTTCGCAGGCAGAAAAATAGTCAGCGTTGGTCTTGATATTTTACTAATGATCATGATACCGTTATGTAATTCCGACTTCTCTTCATCTTTGGAAGGCCTGCTATTGGGGATGCTGTCTTTGTAAAGCGGTATCACCTTTTGGGATATTAACATGTTATTCATTTCGCATGCGAAGAAAATTAATAAGACAATATTTTTCATGATGATTAGTTGTTGTTCTTGTGTAGCGTAAATATCAAATATAATTAACATTCATTTTAAATCGGTCTTATATTTATTCACTGCGGTAAAACATCAATAATTTAGATCAGCGTAATAACAAATTTGATATCTGTGTTGCGGCAGCCGGAGATTTGTTAAATCAATCAACTACTTTTGCTATCTCAAAAGCATTCCAACAACACATATGAAAAAGATTCTTTTAGCAACATTAGTATTGTTTATTGGGTATACTCTTTCAGCCAACCCCCGCTTGCCAAAGATATTTGGTGACAACATGGTTTTGCAAAGAGACCATTCCATCCCAGTCTGGGGCTGGGCGGATAGCAGGGAAAAAATTACCATCAGCTTCAACCGCCAAACCAGGAGCATCACGGCGGATAAAACCGGCAAATGGAAAATTAATTTCGATGCCGAAGCGGCAGGTGGTCCTTATCAATTAACCATTGCCGGGAAAAATAATATCACGATCAACAATATACTCGTTGGTGATGTATGGATTTGTTCAGGCCAATCGAATATGGAATTTAGCTTGCAAAGTGCAAAAGACGGCAAAAACGAAATTAAGAACGCAAACTATCCTCAAATCAGGCAATTTGAAGTCCCTAAAACGGTTGCCTCCCAACCAAATGATGACCTGGCCGGGGGCGATTGGAAACTATCCAGCCCCGCAACAGCAGGCAATTTTACAGCAGTGGGTTATTATTTTGCAAAAGAATTGCAAAGTCAGCTGCATATACCCATCGGCCTGATCAATGTTTCCTGGGGTGGAACACATGTAGAAACCTGGACAAGCCGGGATGCATTTGAAAACAGCGATGAATTCAAAACCATGATCACAGCGATGCCTGTTCTGAATATCGATTCTTTGGCCCGACAAAAAATAACGGCCACAACAAAACTCATTGAAAAATTACAGGGTGTATTTCCGCCTTCCGCTGCTGAACTATCCTCCTGGAAAGAATTATCCTTTGATGATAGTCACTGGCCAAAAATGCAGGTGCCCGAGGAATGGGAACAACAGGCTTTGGGAGATTTTGATGGTGTAGTATGGCTGAGAAAGACGGTGGTTATTTCTGCGTCGGACGCAGGTAAAACTGCGTTACTGCAACTGGCGATGATCGATGATGCGGATGAGTGTTATATTAACGGATCAAAAGTGGGAAGTACGGCGGGTTATAATGTTGAAAGAAAATATGAGGTACCCGCAGGCATTTTGAAAGAAGGTAAAAATGTGATTGCGGTAAGGGTGGAAGATACGGGCGGCGGTGGCGGAATATATGGTGAAGCTGCAAATGTAAAGATATCCATAGGTTCAACTGAACTATCACTGGCAGGTGAGTGGTTGTTCCACGTAGAATCAGTAGCTTCCGGTTCTACTGGAATTGGCCCTAACAGTTATCCAACCTTGCTTTCCAATGGCATGTTAAATCCGCTGATTCCTTTCGCGATTAAAGGGGCTATCTGGTACCAGGGCGAATCCAATGCCGGCAGGGCATATCAATACCGCAAAGCATTCGCATTAATGATTACGGATTGGAGGAAAAGATGGAACCAGGGCGACTTCCCTTTTTATTTTGTACAGCTCGCCACTTTCAATGCAAATAATGGAGACAGTCATAAAGGAAGCACCTGGGCCGAATTAAGAGAGGCGCAAACACTTACACTGTCACTTCCTAATACAGGTATGGCGGTTACGACGGATATCGGGAATCCCAATGATATTCATCCAACTAATAAACTGGATGTTGGAAAAAGACTGGCGGCTGTTGCTTTAAATAAGACCTATGGTAAAAACAATGTTTACACAGGCCCAACTTATGAGTCGTTCAAAGTGGAAGGAGATAAGGTCTTCCTTTCTTTTACGAATATTGGAACAGGATTATCAACCACAAGCAAGTATGGTTATTTACAGGGGTTTGAAATTGCCGGCGCTGATCACCAGTTTCACTATGCCAAAGCCTATATAGATGGAGATAAAGTGGTGGTCCGCCACGACGGAGTAGCAAGCCCTGTGGCGGTAAGGTTTGGCTGGGCCGATGATGCAGGGGAGGATAACTTATTTAATAAAGAAGGATTTCCGGCAGGCCCGTTTAGAACTGATCAGTGGAAGGGTATTACAGAATCCGTGAAATATAAAATTGGGGAATAAGAAGCTGTTTAAGGATTGCCAATTGCCTATTGCCCTTTGCCTTTTCACCATTCACCATTGCCCATTCTTACGAAACGAAATCATCAGCATCGCGGTAGGCTTTTATTAAAGCCAGCTCCCCTTCTTTTCCCGGTTTTACGTTACCATGTTCCATTCCTAAAACTCCCTTGTAGCCTTTGGTATAAATATGTTTAAAAATATTTTTATAATTCATCTCACCCGTACCAGGTTCATTTCTGCCGGGGTTATCGCCTATTTGCAGATACCCGATTTCATCCCAGCTGTTGCTTAAATTATTAATAATATTTCCTTCATTGCGCTGCATATGATACATGTCAAATAGAAACTTGCAGGCAGGGCTGTTGATTGCTTTGCAGATCATAAATGTTTGATCAGAATGGCGCAGGAATAGGTCGGGGTTATCACTCAGCGCTTCCAGCACCATAACTAAACCATGAGGCGCTAATATGTCGGAGGCTTTTCGAAGTGCATTTATTACATTGGTCGTTTGAAAATCAAATGAAAGGCTTCTCTCATAATTGCCCGGCACCACGGTCATCCATTTGGCATTGCATCGCTTGGCAACTTCCACGGCTTCCTTACAATCCTTTATCATTTTGTCGACCCATTCCTGCTTTCCGGTTGTTAAGGAGGTTTTCCAATGCCAATTGTCAGAAGTAATTACAAACACACCCATTTCCATCCCTAGCCTGGCAAGCGTGTCACCGATCTTTTTTTGTTGCTCCACGGGTCTGCTCATCATTCCGTTATCTTCTATTGCGCGAAACCCTTCGCTGTGACCGAATTTTATCTGCTCAATAAAATCATTGCCCGCGTGATTTTTAAACATCCCGTCGTGTATTCCATAATTGAGATGAAAGAGCTTTTCATCGGGTACCAGGTTTTTATTACCGCTCTTTGCAAATACACCTGCTGCTGATGCAAATATTGCTCCGCCCGCCAACAATGATTGCTGCATAAATTTTCTTCTTTGCATGATTTTTGTTATTTGTGCCTAAATTTACCAACAATCATTTATAAAAAATTAAATATTGCTCAAAGGGATATTATTTGCAGCCTTATTTTTATTAATCAATGTTAAAGCGCCGGCCCAACAAAAGCGATTTTCATTTACTGAGCCAAAAATGGGTTCTCCGTTTAAAATAGTTTTTTATGCTAATGACAGTATGCAGGCAACCAATCTGGCGAAGCATTGTTTTAACCTCGTCGATTCATTTATTTTTATTTTCAGTGATTATACAGAAAGCAGTGAGCTGGGCAGATTAAATGCATCCGCCAATGATGGATCTCAACCTGCGATGGCTTCCCCGGCATTAATTGATATATTGACATTATCTAAAACAGCTTTTGAAAAAACAGGTGGTGCCTTCGATATTACGATCGGGCCGCTGGTGAAATTATGGCGCAAAGCAAGAAAGTCAAAACAGTTTCCGGCAATGCAAGCAGTACGGTCGGCCAGAAGTTTAGTAGGTTTTAATAATCTGATCATTGATACCGTAAATAAGAAAATAACGATGTCAAAGCCGGGTATGCAACTGGATCTGGGAGGTATTGCGCAAGGATACATTGCACAAAAAATAATTGATTTTTTGCGTACACTTCAAATAGATAATGCATTGGTAGACGCCAGTGGCGATATAGTTATGAGCGGCCCGCCACCAGGGTACATTGGGTGGACGGTGGGGATAAATGTTCCCGAAGCCACGGATGAATTATTATCACGACCCCTGCTAATGCAAAACAAAGCTGTCACTACCTCCGGTGACGTATACCAGTTTATGGAAAATGCCGGGAAAAGGTATTCACATATAATTGATCCGCGGACAGGTTATGGAGTTACATCACAACGCAATGTAACAGCGATTGCCGATAATGGAGTAACAGCCGACTGGCTCGCCACTGCCTGTAGTATCCTGCCTGTCAGAAAAGCAAAAAGGCTTGCCGTGCAAATGGGTGCCGAAGTGCTGATCGCTGAAATTAGAAAAGGGAAACTTATTTTTACTTCGACCAAAGGGTTTGGTCAATATTGGAAACCTGCAGTGCAATAATTATCTTTACACTTAAATGCTTACCTTACAAACTGAAATATTTCCTGATATCATGAAGAAATCATATGTATTGCTATTGAGCTTAATTAGCTATGAATTAACATATGCTCAAGACTCAATTAATAAATTTTCTATCTACAATCTTACTATTCCCGGTTCACAAATTCAATCAAAAATGGTCCCTGTAAACGCGGGTAGCTTTCTAATGGGCAGCCCTGAAAGTGAAAAAAACAGGGATAAAGATGAGGGTCCTCAGCGCAAAGTGACCATCGCTGCTTTTTGGATGGGAGCATTTGAGGTGAGCAGGGATGAATTTGATGTTTTTTACAAGGATGAAACTACCAGCGAGAATTCAACGGTAGATGCAGTGACAAGACCTAGCCCGCAATACATAGATTTAAGTTTCGGCATGGGTAAGGAAGGGGGCTATCCCATTAATAGTTTATCACAATTTGGAGCATTGATGTATTGCAGGTGGCTGTACAATAAAACAGGCGTTTTTTATCGTCTGCCTACGGAAGCCGAATGGGAATATGCATGTCGTGCAGGAAGTACAACCAGTTTTTATTTTGGAGACGATGAAACGCAATTGGATAAATATGCATGGTATGAGGATAACAGTAATGAGAAATTTCAAAAAGCAGGGTTGAAATTACCTAATGCCTGGGGATTGTATGATATGCTGGGTAACGTTTCTGAATGGACGCTGGATCATTATGAAGATAAACGCATGGAAAAAATGCCGGAGAATTCGGAGAATCCTGTTATTGCTCCTGATAAGTCACGTTATCCAAAAGCATTGAGAGGGGGTGGATTCGCCGATGAAGCCAGCCAATTGAGGAGCGCTAATCGCATTAAATCCGACCGTTTATGGAACCGCCGCGATCCCCAGATACCTAAGAGCAAATGGTGGCTGACTGATGCTCCATGGGTTGGATTCCGGATCATCCGCCCGTTGAAACAACCTGGCGCCGGTGAGGTGAACGAATTTTTTAATCAATATCTGGGGAACTGAGTAAATAGTTCTGAATGTATATTGATTATCAATGGTATTTTTCCAGTTCTTCTGAGAATAATTATAATGCTGGTAATCCGCCACCGCAGATTGAATTTGAAAAGCCACGGGCGGAACCCGTGGGGGAACCGGGTATCATATCAGGTGCAGGATTTCATATAAGGTCAATAATCCGGCTCCATAAAATTAAATTTTTAAAAGTTTTATCACTTTTAACCGGCAGACGGGTTTACCTTGCAAACTAAAAATATATTTGAATACCATCGCATTATTTTACAATTAAAAACCTAATCAATATGAACAAAGATGCTTCCAAACCTGCCGGCAATTCCCGGAGAGAATTCTTACGACAGGGAACCCTTATTGCAGGCGGATTAATAGCCGCACCGGTTTTATCAAAAGCCAATTATTTTTCCGGTGCCAGTGATACCATTAAAATAGCGTTGGTTGGTTGCGGCGGTCGTGGTACCGGTGCTGCCATGCAGGCCCTACTCAGTAAGCAAAATGTAAAGCTGGTTGCCATGGCCGATGCTTTCAGGGACAATTTAGATGAATGCTATAAAGCATTAAATAGTGATGACATCTCCGACGCTTCTGGTAGCCAGGGAAATCTTAGAGCAAAAATAGATGTACCCGAGGAAAGGAAATTTACTGGCTTTGACGGTTACTTAAAAGCCATTCCCTTCGCCGACGTGGTTGTTCTTGCTACCCCTCCGGGTTTCAGACCCATCCATTTTGAAGAAGCCATTAAACAGGGGAAACATGTTTTTATGGAAAAGCCGGTAGCTACAGACCCTGCAGGAATACAAAAAGTGCTGGCTGCCGCTGCATTGGCCAAACAAAAAAAATTAAACGTGGTTGTTGGTCTGCAACGACATTATCAGCATTCATATATTGAGTTATTCAAGCGAAAGGATATGATCGGTGAGATCACTTCTGCGCAGGCCTGGTGGAACAATGATGGGGTGTGGGTTAGGCCGCGTAAACCCGGTCAGACAGAAATGGAATACCAGATGCGCAACTGGTATTATTTTAATTGGTTGTGCGGTGATCATATTACAGAACAACATATACACAATCTGGATGTTATCAACTGGTTCAAAGAAGGTCATCCTGTAAAAGCACAGGGTATGGGGGGCAGGCAGGTTCGTAAAGGTAAAGACCATGGTGAAATATTTGATCACCATTACGTGGAATTTATTTATCCTGATGGAAGCATCCTAAACAGCCAGTGCCGTCATATTCCCGGCACCATGAGCAAGGTGGATGAATTGCTGATTGGCACAAAAGGGCAAATACAAGCCGGTGCAGCCAACATCACAGATCGTAAGGGAAAAGTTTTATTCCAGTATGACAAGGCTAAAGAAAATAATCCTTACCAAACCGAACACGATGAATTATTTGCTGCTATCGCAAAAGGGGAGTACAAATTTGCTGATGCTGAAAACGGAGCCAGTAGCACTATGACCTCGATACTGGGTCGAATGGCCACCTATAGCGGTCAGATAGTGGAATGGGACAAGGCCATTAATTCCGGTCTTGACCTGCAGCCAAAAGAATACAACTGGAATGCGCTGCCTCCTTTAATACCCAATGCAGAAGGCTACTATGCAATTGCAATACCAGGTGTAACTAAATACGTTTAATCGCGCAATGTTTAGTTTCATGGATGGGCAATCGATCAATATTAAAATTGGCGATTGCCCATTCACTATTAATGTGATAAAGAATAAACAACGGCAGTCTGGCATAAAATCAGGAACAAGAAAGATCTGAACCGGATTTCAAGGTTCATTATACTGCAAAAAGTGTAAAAAGGTGAATTATCCATTGCATTATAGAATCAGGTCGCAGGCTGACCTGGCAAATAAGTGCAACGCAATTATCCTTTATTTCCGCAGAATGATTTTCATAGCGGCGCAAATAAAAAATCATTGGTTTACCACTTGTGCAGTATAATAAGGCCATTAGGTTGAAAAATTGCCTGTTTAAGGGAGTGGACAAGCGCAAATCACTGGATGATACAGCAAAAGGAGAAAGTATTATTGTAAACGCGATTAAATTAGATGGTAGTGCAGATAGTTATTACAGATGGATATACTCTGAATCCCGGTGATCTTAGCTGGAATGCTTTTGATGAGTTGGGAGAGGTGGTATATTATGACCGTACTCCCGTAAATGAAGTATTGGATAGATGCAGGAATGCCTCTGTAATAATAACCAACAAGACACCCGTTTCTTCTGCAGTGATTGATGCTGCAACAGCATTAAAGATGGTTGCCGTTACAGCAACGGGATATAACATTATTGATATCGCCGCCGCAAAAAGAAAAAATATTCCTGTTTGCAATGTACCCGCTTATGGAACGCATTCCGTGGCACAGCATGCTTTTGCTTTATTGCTCGAATTAACCAATCATGTAGGTGAAAACGGGAACTCTGTCCAGGCAGGTGACTGGTATCGTTCCCCGGATTGGTGTTATTCAAAGCGGCCAGTGATGGAGTTGAAAAATAAGGTAATCGGAATTATTGGCCTGGGAAAAATAGGCATGCAAATGGCGACGATCGCAATGGCTTTTGGTATGAAAGTGATTTACCACAGGGGCAAAAAAAAGTTGAAAGACGCAAAGGAAGTTAGGCTTCATGACCTGTTTTTACAAGCCGATTTTATCTCAGTTCATTGCCCGCTAACGTCGGAAAATAATGCTTTTATTAATAAAGAACTGTTGGAACTCATGAAACCCACGGGCTTTTTGATCAATACTTCCAGGGGACAATTAATTGCAGAAAAAGACCTTAAGGAAGCATTGCAACAACATAAAATGGCGGGCGCAGCATTGGATGTATTGAGTCTTGAGCCCCCGTTACCGGATCATCCTTTGATCGGCTTACCCAATTGCATCATTACACCACATAACGCCTGGATTAGTTTTGAAGCCAGGAGCATCCTCCTCCAAACTACTTTAGAGAACGTAAAAGCGGTACTGAAAGGGCATCCGCAAAATGTAGTAAATCAAAACTAAGATCAGCAAATCCTGCAATCATTTTATCCAATAAATCAAAGTAAATATGTCAAAGCTTGGCTCTAAAAGCAAACCTGCAATAGTAAAAGTACAAACAGAAGAAAGAGCAATGGAAATTATAGCCCTTTGCAACGCCCGGGACTGGCAGGTTATCGTGGGTATTGAACCGGATAAAGAGGAAAATATTGATGATATTAAAGAGTTGGAAGGAGGTTCCAAAACGGAATTTAAATTAGGATCACTGCCATCAAGAAATACATCCTGTCCCTGTGGAAGTGGCAAACTGTATAAACGCTGTTGCGGGAAATAAAAAGAGATGGAAACAGCAGCAGGTAAAAGTATTGAGAGCAAATGCAGTTGGATTGAAATTAAATAATGCTTCATTTATTTTTATTGTTTGATCTTGCATCGGAAAAAAAATGATCATGATATGAAAAAATCAATGCCCTTTCTTTTGCTGTTATTAGTTTCCATCCTTTCTTTTTCCCAGGGGAAAACCATTGAAAGCCTTGCCATTCAGAGCAAGGTGCTGGGGAAAGAAGTAAAGTATTCTATTTACCTGCCAACTGACTATGAAACCTCGCAGCGCCGGTATCCCGTTTTGTATTTATTACACGGTTATTCTGATGATGAAACCGGATGGACCCAGTTTGGCGAATTGCAGAAGATAGCCAATGAAACAATTGCTAATGGTAGTGCTACCCAGATGATCATTGGCATGCCCGATGCCGGTGTTTCATGGTATATCAATGATGCGGCCGGCAAGGTGAGGTACGAGGATTTTTTTGTAAATGAATTTATTCCATATATCGATTCACTTTATAAAACAAGGAACAAAAAGCAGTATCGTGCCGTGGCTGGTTTATCGATGGGAGGTTATGGGTCGTTAATTTATGGATTGAAGCACCCTGACCTGTTTTCTGCTTGTGCTCCTTTAAGTGCTGCAATCTGGAATGATGATCATATTACTGCATTATCGGCCAGCGATTGGATAAATTATAAATTCAATGAATTGTTCGGAACAAACCTTGCCGGCAAGAACCGGCTCACGGATAATTGGTACAAAAACTCCATACTAAAAATTGCAGCAACAACACCTGTTGAAAAATTGAGCCAGCTGAGCATTTACATCGATTGCGGTGACGATGATTTCTTAATAAAGGGTAATATGGAACTGCACTCACTGCTCGCTGACAGGAAGATAAAACACGAATTCCGCGTGAGGGATGGCGCGCACAACTGGACATATTGGAGAACCGCCTTACCCGATGTATTGAAATTTGTGAGCGAAAGTTTTCACAGGTAAGGTCATTGTTTTATAGTATCATGCATTAAAAGAAATCTCCATGAAAACAAATTCCCTGATCTCAACCC
>JBDTWP010000136.1:0-14657 GCA_040006615.1 Ferruginibacter sp. | reverse complement strand
CCGGGTACAAAGAAATATTCAGCCTCCCGGCGATGGCAGTAAGGTGAAGCAGTGCGTTGGTGGATCCGCCTAATGCCATCAATAAAGCCACAGCATTCTTAAATGCAGCCCTGGTTAAAATATCAGCAGGCTTCAGTTCGTCCAGCACCATTTGAACAATCCGCTTCCCGGCATTTTTTGAAAGTTCAAATCTTTTATCACTATCAACCGGCATTGTACTCAATCCCAGGGGCATAATACCTAAGGCTTCCATTAAACCATTCATCGTAGATGCAGTACCCATCGTATTACAGGAACCAACACCACAACTCAGGCTTTTTCCAATTGCTTCCCATTCCTCTTCATCAATGGTGCCCTTTCTTAATTCATCCCAATACTTCCAAAGATCAGTTCCACTGCCCAACCGTTTCCCTTTATGAATACCGACCATTTTGGGGCCTGCATTTAGTTGAATGGCGGGTAAATTGGCGCTGACCGCACCCATTAATAACCCCGGTACCGTCTTGTCGCAATTGCCCAGCAACACAACTCCGTCAATTGGGTAAGAACGTAAATTTTCCTCTACATCAATGGATAATAAATTGCGGTATAGCATTGCGCTGGGCTTCATCAATTCCTCACCCAAACTAATTACCGGGAACTCCAGGGGAATACCCCCTGCTTCAATAATTCCCTCTTTAACTTTTTGTGCCACGTCGCGTAAACTCATGTTGCAGTTATTCAATTCCGCCCAGGTATTGGCGATTCCGATTACAGGTTGCCCTTCATAATTATCCATATTAATACCACTGGCTCTCAATGCCCCTTTGTGAAGAAGTCCGGTTTCATTGGCTCCATAAAACCATTTGTGACTGCGTAATTGCTTTTTCATTTTTTATATCCCCCGTTTTAAACCAATATTTCTACATCGCTACCATTCAAACGATTCTATATTAATACCCATCCATGTTTGATTGTATCCAATTATTCCTATTACGCTTTACCGGTTGCACCAATAGCAGCTACACGGGTATTCAGTTTATACTCCCACACCGTGATGACGATCGTGCTGATTAATACCAGTAAGCCGCCGACAATCGACAACATGCTTAATTCCTCATGAAGAAAAATGACTGCAATGGGAAGTCCAAAAAAAGTAATCAGGAAATTAGAAAGGGCAACCTGTATCGCTTCAAGGTTTTTCAATGCAATAAAAAACAATATCATCGATAAAAAATTATGAAAAACAGTAAGCAGGATCAACCCTACCCAGGTATTGGTAGTAAATGCAGAAAAGGCTGACAACACATTGCCTTCATAGTACCATACAAATGGGAATAACATCAATACCATAAAAATGTATGTGTAAAAAAGCATCTCCATCTCCGTATAGTCGTTGGCAATTTTTTTACAAACCGTATTATAAAACCCGCTTCCAAGTATGCCGGAAAAAATGAGTAAATTGCCAACAATATATTGGGCACTTAAATTAACGCCGATGATATCTTTCATAGAGCATAGGGCAACGCCGGCAATAGCAATTATAAAACTAACCCACCGCAATCCGTTCATTTTCTCTTTTAACAACACTACCGCTAACAAAGCGGATACAACAGGTAAAGTAAGGCTGATGATGGATGCATTGCTTGCAGTAGATTGCTGGGTGCCAAAAGTCATTAGTACCTGCGCCGGAAACTGGCCAACCAAAGCCAGCAGGGCAAAGATCTTCAGATCACCCAGCTTTCTTTTCTTATTCGCTTTTACCGTTTTATATACAAAAGGAAGCATAAAAATAGTAGCAAGCAACATTGGGATAAAAACGGTGCTAAAAGCACCCACCTGGTTCTGAACTAATTTAATGCAGGTAAATTGTAAAGACCACATAAGGTTACAGGCAAACAGGGCACTCCAGGAAATTAAAGATTTGTTCATAATAGATTTATAGCAAAAAATAAAGTACTGACCCGGCTATCCAGACAAAACATGTCGAATTACCCAAAACTTAAACAATTGAATTTCGCAACCAAAGATATATGTTTACTAAACAATTTACCCCCGGGTGTAAACAATAATAGTAAATTATTGTAAACCAAAATATTTAATTCCCTGAAATTTTGTTAGATCTGTTTCTATTAAAATCCGGGAATAAACCAACCGGTTTGAAAATAAACAATGTACTGATTACCGGCATGTTTCGCATTTAATTGCGCGCGTCTTTTTATTTTAGGCAAGCGAAGAATGCAGATTTATTAACGGGCAAATCATTATCGCAGGTGGTGGCCGGTTAGCCGGTCAAAAACCCGGAAAGGACTTATTAAAAAAATAAGAATTGAATAATTGATCCAGACCTGGCTGCTATTCCAGATCCAAAATAGCAGCTGCGCCCCTTTCAAAATGATGAACGAGTGTTTTTTTAGCCAAAACAATATTCCTGGTTTTTAGAGCCTGCACAATTTGGCGGTGCTCTGAATCGGTTTGTTTATAATCATCTAAGAACAATGCTGTTTTACCCAATTTTCTATGAAATAAAGGGATATGGCTGAAGCGATAAATGGATACCAGCTTGTCATTGTGTGAGCAATCTAATAATGCTTCATGAAATTTAATATCAGCTTCGCAGGCCCCCGCAAAATAACCCTGGTTGGCCATTGCAGTAAAATCATCACAAATCTTTTCGAGTAACTTTATTTCCTCCCTGGAAATTTTTTTTGCAGCAAGCTCCAGGGCTCCGACTTCCAGGATTTGCCTTAATTCCCGGATTTCTTCAATATCCCCAAAAGTTAATGCAGTAATATAATAACCACCTTTTTCGCCCAGTGTTACCAGTCTTTCACCTAAGAGTCTTGTCAACGCTTCCCTTACAGCCATTCGGCCCACCATTAATTTTTTGGCCCAGGCATCTTCTTTCAACCGGGTATTGGGCAAGATCTGGCTGGAAAGAATTTTACGCCTTATTTCTGTATAGGCTTTATTGGCAAAAGAATCTTCTCTCATAATTTGCAAACGTTTTTACGGTATTTTTGTATACTATACGGAACTTAAATAAAAAATAACTCATTACCATGAAAACACAAACAGGTCAGTCCACTTTTCCGGATATTTTCATGGAGGCAAAAATATATATTGCCGGCGAAGTAATGTCTTTAAACAGGAAAGTTACTCCTAATATTGTATTCAGGAGAGGAAATTATTTATTACAATCTGATCCTGAAATGAAAAGACATTTTAAGAAAGCACCGGGCAACCTGATTTTATTATCTACTTTTCTTACCTTAATTACCTTGCTATTTACGGCCTGTAATAACAATCCTTCTTTATTTAATAAAATACCCTCTTCGAAATCCGGGATAAACTTCAATAACCAGGTTACAGAAAATGATTCCATCAACCCAATTGACCTTGAATTTATATACAATGGAGGCGGTATTGCCGTAGGTGATTTTAATAATGATGGGCTGGCTGACCTGTATTTTACAGCCAGTACCGGTTCAAATAAGTTGTACCAAAATAAGGGCATGTTCGCCTTCAAAGATATTACCGGAATAGCAGGTGTCACCGGCGAAGGAAGATGGAGCAATGCAGCCTCGGTGGTGGATATCAATAATGATGGGCTGGCTGATATTTATGTATGCGCCACTATCAGGAAAAATCCGGAACAGAGAAGAAATCTTTTTTATATCAACCAGGGAATAAATAAAGAAGGTATCCCGACTTTTAAAGAAATGGCCCGTGAGTATAATTTGGCGGATACAAGCCTTTCCGTTCATGCCGCATTCTTTGATTACGATAATGATGGCGACCTGGATATGTACCTTGTTACCACCAAACTTGCACAAAGGGATGCAACTCAATTTATGAACAACAACACTGGTGATACCAGTAAAAATGATTTTGACAAGCTATTCAGGAATGATTGGAACGACTCGTTAAAACATCCTGTATTTACTGATGTATCTGCACAAGCCGGCATTGCACACCACGGTTATGGCTTAGGTGTGGCAATTGCCGATATTAATAAAGACGGGTGGAAAGATATCTATGTAACCAACGATTTTTACGGCAGTGATCTGCTGTACATGAATAACCACCATGGCGGCTTCACAGAAAAACTTAAAAGCATATTTAAACATACATCTCAAAATGCAATGGGGAATGATATTGCGGATATAAACAACGATGGACTGGCAGATGTTATTGCGGTGGATATGAACCCGGAAGACAATTATCGCAAAAAGAAGAATATGAATGGTAACAATTACTTCATTTATCAAAATATGATGAATGGGCGATATATGCTTCAATATGTACGTAACACGTTGCAATTGAACCAGGGGCCGGTATTGAATGCCGGCGACAGCATTGGCGAACCTGTTTTCAGCGATATTAGTTTTTTATCAGGGGTAGCAGAAACAGACTGGAGCTGGAACCCGTCGATTGCTGATTTTGATAATGATGGTAACCGGGATATAATCATCACCAATGGTTATCCCAGGGATGTTACCGACCATGATTTCGCAGCATTCAGGCAGAGATCAGGCAATATCGCCTCCAAAGAATACCTGATTGGCCAGATGCCGCAGATAAAAGTAGCTAATTACGCATTTAAAAATTCCGGTGATCTGAAATTCACAAAAGTCACCGCAGAATGGGGAATGGAAACAGCATCTTTCTCAAACGGGGCCGTGTATGCCGATCTTGATAATGACGGAGACCTGGATTATGTGATCAATAATATTAATGATGAAGCATTTGTGTATGAAAACACAACGAACAGCAAAGAAGAAATTGCAAAAAATTATTTGTCCATTCAATTCAATGGGGGTGCCGGTAATATAAATGGTATCGGGGCAATTGCAACAATATTTTATGCGGGCAATAAATTACAGGTGTATGAAAATTCCCCCTATCGTGGTTATTTATCTACCGTAGACTGTAAAGCTTTTTTTGGATTGGATAATATTAAAACAGTTGACTCCGTGACAATACAATGGAATAATGGCAAAAAGCAGGCTATCCCGAATGTTGCAACCAATCAACTATTGAAGGTTGATATTGCCAATGCTGGATTGCTGACTTCTACCGTCAATGAAGTGGTTGCATCCACAAATTTATTTACTGATGTAACTACATCATTGGGTATCAGCTACCGTAACTTTGACCCGGATTTTATTGATTTTAATGAACAACGTTTATTGCCGCATAAGCTTTCCGAATACGGCCCTGCCCTTGCGACCGGCGATGTTGACAGCAATGGTCTGGATGATATTATTATCAGCGGCACGGGCGATTACCCGGCAAATATATTATTGCAGCAAAGCAATGGGAAATTTATTAGCAAATTACTACCTGTAATTATCGGCCATGACGTGCGTAGGCCTGAAAGCCTGGGAACCATCTTATTTGATGCAGACAATGACGGCGACCTGGACCTGTACCTGGCCAGCGGCAGCAACCAATTTGCCCCCGGCACAAAAAATTACCAGGATTGGTTTTATACCAATGATGGCAAAGGAAACTTTAGTTTTAATGAAACAGCATTTCCTAAAAATTACACCAGCAAGAGTTGTGCAAAAGCCGTTGATTTTGATAATGACGGCGACCTGGATCTGTTTATCGGGGGAAGGGTGCTGCCGGGAAAATACCCTTTACCGGTGAGCAGTTTTATATATCGAAATGATTCAAAAAACGGTGAAGTTAAATTTACAGACGTTACCAATGAAGTGGCTCCGGGATTGCAAAATATTGGACTTACCTGTGACGGCCTTTGGACAGATTTTGATAATGACGGCTGGACAGACCTCGTTATTGCAGGCGAATGGATGCCCATACAATTCTTTAAAAATAACAAAGGCAGGCTGGAAAATATATCAGCCGGATCTGGGATCAACTATGCGACAGGATGGTGGAATAGTATAACCGCCGGAGATTTTGATAACGATGGCGACATAGATTATATAGCGGGTAACCTGGGTAAAAATTCTTTCTACCGTGCCAGTCACGATTTCCCTGTAAACATGTATGCTAAAGATTTTGATAAAAACCAGGCGCTGGATATCATTACCACTTTATATCTTCCGGATGAAAATGGCAAGCTCAAAGAATTCCCTGCCCAAACAAGGGATGACCAGGTAGAGCAGGTACCAGCGTTGAAAAGAAAATTCCTGACCTATAAAGAATTTGGTAAAGCAACCATCGACGATATTTTTAGCAGGGATGATATGAAAGATGCATTGAAATTACAGGCCAACTATTTTGAAAGCAGCTACATTGAGAATACCGGGCAGGGGAAATTTAAACTGCATGCTTTACCTGTATTGGCCCAGGTAGCACCGCTTTATGCAATGGTGGTGGATGATTTTAACCATGATGGAAACCTTGATGTGGCTATGAATGGAAATGATTTCGGCACTGAGGTTGGCAATGGCAGATATGATGCTTTAAATGGATTGGTATTGCTGGGCGATGGTAAGGGAAATTTTTCACCCTTATCGATTTTACAAAGTGGATTATACATACCCGGAAATGGAAAGGCATTGATAAAATGCAGGGGAAGCGATAACAATTATCTTTTGGCTGCATCACAAAATAACGGACCGCTTAAAATATTCAGCAGTAAAACAAAACAAAAAATCATTGCGATATTGCCCAACGATAAATACTGGATATATACTTTAAAAAACGGTAAGAAAAGAAAAGAAGAATCATATATTGGCAATTCTTATTTATCGCAGTCAGCACCGTTTATAACTACTGATGAAACTGTTGGCAACGTTGAGATAACGAATAATAAAGGGGAAAAAAGAAATTTACATTGATCCGCAACTGACGCGGGCTGCCGCAAAACCAAATTTTAAAACTCCTGGCCGGAATCGCCGGGATTAAAAACGGTTCCATTTGCACCAACCACACATGGACTGGATGTGTTAAGTCCATTAGGGCCAACGGCAAATCTCCACACTTCATTGCCTGATGCTACATTATAAGCATAAATGAAATGTGTCCCTCCCCCTCCGATATAAACAATATCATTAGCAACGGTTGCTCCCGCGCTGTTTGGCAGAATTTGCTTGCTCCAAATGTTACTTCCTGTTGCTGCATTTATTGCATAAAAATTACCATCATCAGCGGATATGTAGAGAATATTATTGAAAATATAAGGGCTGGAAGAAAAACCGAGGCTATCAAGCGATTGCCAGGTAAGTGTTCCGGTATTTTCATCAATAGCATATAAACTTCCTTTTTTAGAAAATGATGGAACATTATACCATCCTCCAATATAAACAATACCGTTTGAAACTGTTGGGCTTGATTGTTCAAGAGAGATCCCATCGGTATAATACTTCCATTTAAGGTTTCCTGTTGCGGCATCTATTGCATAGAGATTACCATCCCTGCTTCCAATAAAAACAACTCCATTTGAAATGGTAGCACCAGATTGATTGATCATTTCCAGGGATGAAAATTTCCACTTAAGATTGCCGTTTTGTATATCCAGGGCATAGACATTTGCATCCGAGCTTCCAAAATAAACAACTCCATTTAATACCGCCGGGCTTGAGCTTACATTAAAGCCTGTAGTGTATTTCCAGTTAAGATTTCCGGATGCAGCATCCAACGCATACAAATTATGGTCATCGCTGCCAACATACACAACCCCATCCACGACTGTAAGGCTTGCCTCAATGGAGCCGCCGGTAGTATATTTCCAGATTAAATTCCCGGTCATTGCATCAAATGCATATATGTTATTGTCCGTACAACCGGCATACACAATCCCATTATACATAGCAGGGCTTGCATAAGAAAACCAACCACCACCGGTATATTTCCAGATCAATTTTCCTGTAAGGGCATCAAGCGCATAAAAGTTATTATCGCTGCTTCCTATAAAAACCATATTAGTAGGCCCGGTAAGACTTACGATAACCATATAGGTTTTAGTGCTGCCATCCTGCGCAGTTACCGTATATGAAATGGGCTTTGAAAAGTCTGCGGCAACTCCCGTTGCAGGAGAAATGGATACTCCTTTAATAACTATGTCCGGAATGAGCCCGTTGAGATTGGTTGTTGAAGGCAACGTGATTTTTACTGTATCACCGCTGATATTCACTTTTATATCTGTAGAATTGAACCCGGAATTATCTGCTTTCTTTAATATAAACGAAATAATTTCCTTGTCAGATGAGTCGACAATTGGTTTATCACATGATGATAAATATACCAGGCTAAAAAGAGTGAAAGAAGCGGATAAAATTTTTAGGGTAGGGTAATTTTTAGGAAACATCAATAATATTTAGCGCTCAAAGTACAAAATTTAGTTCATATAACCCATTCAACTTTGTAAAGAAATCACCTGTTCTCCCGAACCGTGCTTAGGTCGTTTCTTCCTGGCGTCGGACTCCCGTCCGGCGCCCAATTGTTACAAATGCCTGCAAACTTAGGCACCAGGTAAAACAGCAATATGTCACAATCTGCTCCTGCGCCTAAGGGTTCCTGCACATAAATGGATCCTGCACCTGATAATTGAACGAAATCTTTCTTACACTTTATGAATCCTCTATCCAAAAAAAGGCATCCCCGGTATCGCATATTTCTTCATACCCTCTTCATTTATTTCCACTCCAATGCCTGGTTTTTCAGAAAGCGTCATAAAACTATTTTCTACCCAATTACCTTCATAAGTAATAATTTCTTTGAACATGGGATCTGTATGAAAATAGGATTGCCATTCCAGTATTAAGAAGTTGGGTACCGAAGCGCAAACATGCGCGGAAGCCATGGCACCAAGGAATGATGCCACCATGTGCGGGGCAAATGGCACATAATATAAATTAGCCAGGTTAGCAATCCGCTGTCCTTCTCCAAGGCCTCCTGTTTTTTGAAGATCAGGCATTATAATATCAACTGCTCCAATTTCCAGTAACGATCTGAACCCGTAAGCGAGGTAATGGTTCTCGCCGGCACAAATGGGGGTGCTGGTTGATTCGGTTATCAATTTATACGCTTCCGGATTTTCCGCGGGTATGGGTTCCTCCAGCCACATAAGATTCAGATGTTCGAGTCGTTTTGCAACCTGCCGGCCGGTAATCGCATCATAACGCCCATGCATATCTGCACATATATCAATATTGGGCCCAACGGCCTCCCTTGCAGCCGTCATCTGGTCAACCATCCGTTGTATTTCAGCGGGGCTGGCAGTCCAGTTGTATGCATCATATTTACCGGGATCATTTGCCTGGTCAAGATCAAACTTTATTGCATTAAAGCCCATTTTTTTAGCCTTGGTTGCAGCTTCCGCAAAGTCCTTTGGTGCAGGCAGATTGCGCTGATACAGCGCCGTATCGCAATACACCCTGATCTTATCACGAAATTTTCCGCCGAGCAATTGATATACAGGTAATCCAAGCGCTTTTCCCGTGAGGTCCCATAAAGCAGTTTCAATAGCGGATAACACTGCCACATACATGCCTGACTGAGCACCCTGGAAAAAACCGGATTTCCTGATGTCTTCAAAAAGACGATGAACATTCAAGGGGCTCTTACCTTTTAACCTGTTGCCAAAATTTTTTACCAGGTGATAAGTGCCAGGTATAGCATCAACTCCTTCACCACAACCCCATATATCCTGGTTGGTATAAATTTTCACAAAGAGGCTCCCTTTTATATAGCCGCATTTAACCTCAGTAATTTTCAGATCGGAGGGCGGAGAAGATTTTGATGTTTTGTCAATTGCAGTTTCAAAGCCCTGACCGAAAGTGGCTAAGGGTGCTAAAGGCGCCAGGGCGGCAGCGATTGCTGTTTTGGATAAAAATGATCTCCTGGAAGTTGAATTTGCCATTTTAAGTGGTTTGATTTTTTGAGTTACCAGCTACGGCCTCTAAGGTATTCCTGAACTTATTCTTTAGGAACCGGAAGCTCGCTGATATGGTCGTTAAGTACTTTCAATCTTCAACCATTTTTCACCATTCCCCATTCACCATTTACGTTTCCCGGTTCGCTCAGTTTTGGTAACCGATTATGCCACCAACTGGAAAGCAGGGAGCCTGTTACGTTCATCATGGGGCCAAAAATAGCTGGCGCCAATCCTGCCGTTGCCATCTTACCCATTGTTATTGCAAGGCCCGAAGCAAGCCCTGCGTTTTGCATACCTACTTCCAGCGCAATCGTTCTGCAATCGCGCTCGTGAAATTTTAATAATCGGGCGGACCAGTAACCCAGGAAATAACCGGCCATATTATGTATAAAAGTTGCAATGATCAGCAAGCCACCAACCTTTAATAAATTATCTCTTCCGGCAGCAATCATCACCATTAAGATCAGGGCGATACCTGCCATGGAAAAAACCGGCATGGCTTTATCGAGCCACCCGAATTTTCCCCTCACCATGTAATGAAAAAGCAACCCGGCTACAACCGGTATGATCACAATTTTTGTAATGTCCCACATCATGGTCCAAAAATGTATTTCCACAAAACCGCTTCCCAGTAAGCGCATCAGTAATGGCGTTAAAAATGGCGCAAGCAAAGTAGATACAGTTGTCACAGAAACGGAAAGCGCAAGATTTGCCCGCGCCAGGTAAGACATTACATTCGAAGCCAGACCACTGGGACAACAACCAACTAAAATAATCCCGGCCGCAATCTCGCCAGGAAAATTAAATAACCTGGCTATGGCGAAACCAATCAGGGGCATTACCGTATAATGGCAAACTATACCCACAATAATACCCTTTGGCATGCTTAACACCCGTGCAAAATCTTTCAGGCTTAACTCGGTTCCCATACCAAACATAATTACCTGGAGCAGGGGAACTATAAGAAGGGAAAGTTTAAAATTGCCAATGGTTATAAAATGTTGAGGATAATACATGGCCAGACTTACCACTGCCATAATTATCATTGTGAAAGACAATCCTCCAAGCACTTTATTGGCTCTGAAGGCAATTGCCAGGCTTACAAAAAACAACATCAGGATCCACCCTTTCCAAATGTCCAAATGTTGCACCAATGTAAAAAAATATGCCAGTAAAAAAATAACTGCAGGCACATAAAAAAAATTATAGACAGATTTTTTTGAAGATGGCATAATAAAAGTTAGAAGCTTCGGTGTACCAGTTAACTAAAAACCCTGTCATGCGAACGTTTTGCATCCCATTCCGGGGTGGGCGCAAAATAACTTTTATCTGAAGCATGAAGATGCTGTTTAACCACTTCATCATTTAATTCAATCCCTAATCCGGGCGCTGTAAGTGGCAGGTTGGCAAAACCCTTTGTAATCAATTTTCTGCCATCGGTAGTTTTCACCAGACTCTCCCACCATGGCAGATCTACAGAATGGTGTTCGAGCGCTAAAAAATTCTGGGTAGCTGCCGCGCAATGAACATTTGCCATAAATGAAACAGGTGTGCCTGCCTGGTGCATAGCCATTGCCACTCCGTGTTCCTCTGCATAGTCACCAATTCTTTTGGTCTCTAAAAGACCTCCTGACGAAGAGATGTCAGGGTGAATAATATCAACCGCGTGTATATCTATCAACGGCTTAAAGTTTTTGAGTAGAAAGATATCTTCTCCAGTGAGTAGAGGTGTTTCCAAAGCGTCAGACATCGTTTTCCACTGGTCAGTTAATTCCCATGAAATAATATCTTCCAACCAGGCCAGCCTGTATTTCTCAAGCGCTTTGCCCAACCGTATCCCGTTATTCAGATCAAAATGACCATAATGATCGGTAGAGAGCGGAATATCATAACCTACCATACCGCGTACGGTATCTACGATTTTTCCCAATTCGTCTAAACCCTTGTCAGTGATTTGTATTTGTGTAAATGGATGCAGGGTATTTCCATATGACATGTAATTGCCTCCCCATTGCTGAAGGTTTTTTTGGTCATTTTGCCAGAACTTATCGTTGACCAGCGTCCCGGGTATATTTCTAAGTTCTCCTATAGATACATCCATTTTCAACCAGGTGTATCCCTGGTCTTCGGTACGGAATTTAATCAGCTTTCTTTGTTCTTCAGGGGAGGTAGACTCAGGGGTATCAGCATACATCCTGATAGTATCGCGGTATCTGCCGCCGAGCAACTGCCAGGCAGGTACATTATAAGCCTTACCACATATATCCCAGAGTGCCATTTCCACACCACATACGCCACCAGCCTGGCGTGCAGGTCCGCCAAACTGTTTAATAATCTTAAATATCATTTCTACATTGCATGGATTTAAGCCAAGTATCCGGCTTTTTAACATCAGCGCATATCGTTCATCAGCCCCATCTCTTACTTCCCCCAAACCATAAATACCCTGGTTTGTATCAATACGAATAATGGCAGTGCGTCCAAGAACCGTAGTTACACAATATCGCAGATCCGTTATTCTTAAATCTGAAGGACCTGAATAACGGCTGACTTTCTGGGTGCTTCTGGCAACCATTTCTTCAATTGGTGAAAACATAAAAGCGCCTCCTAAAGCAATACCGCCAAGAGTTGATTTTTTTAAGAAAGAACGGCGGCTATTTTCCTGCTCTTCATTAGCCGGACTGGCATTTACATCTTCTAAATTGTCCTGGTCTTTTAAACCGATTTTAGCTAAGAATTTTTGTGATGGAGTCATAAGTATTATTTTTTTTCTAATTAAGTGGATTGATTTTTATTATGCATTAATGTGAATGGTGAATAGTCGATAGTCTATCAGGAATAGCCAGGCTTCAAACCTGGTAATTGCCAATTGCCAATTACCCTTTGCCAATTACCCATTGCCTATTGCCTATTGCCCTTTGCCCATTGCGAATTACCCTTTGCCAATTGCCCATTGCCAATTGCCCTTTGCCCATTGCCTGTTGCCACATCACCAGGAGCGCTTTTTCATATATTCATCCAGTTCCTTCCTTGTCATGGGAAGATCCTTTTGTTCATTCAGCCATTCGCGGAAATCTTCATTGATCTCTTCGGTCCATTGGGTATCAATCTGTCCGGGAGTGTATTTACCTTCCCGCAGGCGCTGATGTCCAAAATGATCACGAAGTTGAATAAATTCTGAATTCAATAAGAGTTCTTCTACAAGGTAAGCAGGAATAAAAACTGTTCCGGCTTTTTTTGCAAGTACCACATCTCCCGGTAAAACAGTAGCGCGTCCAATTCGGATAGGAACATTTATACCGGTTAACATCATTTGCTGAATATAAGAAGGATCCTGTCCCTTGATCCAGGCGTTAAACCCTTTAATTTCATTCAGTCCTTCCACATCACGGACAGAACCAAAGAAGATAACCCCGCGTTTTGATTTCGCATAGATCGAGTTGCCCAGGTTATCACCGATCAGGGTACCATCCACAATTTTTCCGTAGCTGTCCGCCACATACACGTCGCCATTCTTTAAAACATCAATCGGCCATGAATTGGTGCCTCCTATACGCCCTTCTGCTTTGCCTGTATCTTTTATTATTTTATCTACATCCGGTCGAAGCGGCATGTATTGAGCGGTAACCACACGACCGGTCATTACGCTATCTGGATTTAAGATCATCCAGTCTCCTTCAAATTGGTTTTGAAATCCCTTATTGCGTAACTCCCCCCATGCTTCTTCAATGGAAACATTTTTTAACCTTTCCAAAATCTGATCTGGTATTTTTGGCCTCCCATCCGGAAAACGTTCGCCTTTCCAATCAGGCGTTAATGCGATCACCTGGCTGGCAGTATACGCCACATGCTGGGCAATAGCAAAGATCTCAAATAAAAGAAAGACAGCAAGGCTTAGGAGTTTTTTTTTCATACAATAATATTTGACAAAGATGAAATATGACAAGCATGAATGGTGAAATCCTTAATGGTGAATGGTCATAAGTCAATTTCAACCCATATCATTTGCCTGTTTTTCATTCCTCATTGCCTATTGCCCATTGCATATTGCTTGTTGCCCATTGCCTATTGCCCATTGCCTATTGCTTATTGCCCATTGCCCATTGCTCATTGCCCACCGCCAGGTGTAAAGTAATTTCCGCCTGAACCGGTTCACCAGGTCAGGCGGAATGGGAATAGGGTTTAAAAATCTTGTCATAAAAGCTGGAAATATTTATATACTATGGCTTATCCCACCATACCCTGGTATCCAGATTATCCGCTCCTTGTTTTGCAATTGCAGCTGATACGTTTTGCGAATTCACAGAAATTTCAGAATTGGGATAAGTGAGTCTCCGTATAAAGGCCCCTGTTATACTTTTTCCAGGGAAAGGATTAGGTGTTAATATCGGAAATCCGCTTCTCCTGAAATTGGCAAAAGCTTCCGGCCCATTCAAAAAAGAAGCGATCCAGTATTGTGTATTTATTTGTTCCAGGGCTGTCGCGGCACTAAATGGATTTGCATCCAGGTAGGGTTGGATAGCAGCGGCCGAAACGGCTGAAGCAGGATCGAATGTAACCATTTGTTCCATATGAGCTTTTACCGCGGCATTGTAATAACTCTGTGCTGTACCATTCGTTATCCATCCTCTTTGAACAGCCTCAGCCAGCAATAACTGAGTTTGCGCAGCCGTAACAAAAAATACTGGCGAAAATGTTTTCACCATCCTTCTTCGGTCCACCTGGCTGAAATCATAAAAACTAGCCAGGCCAAGGCTTGCTGCAGCAGCTATAGCCCCGGTATTGTCTTTTCCCATCGGCATTCCAACCTGCTTTGAAGGATCAG
>JBDTWP010000135.1:0-14696 GCA_040006615.1 Ferruginibacter sp. | reverse complement strand
ATTACCTGTAAAATTAATTTTATAATCCCCGGAAATAACATTGCCGGTATAATTCGTAGCATTTTTGGCCGCAAAAATATTACCCGTAATTTTTCCTAAATTGCCAAGAGAAACAACATTGCCGCTGTAGATATTTCCCGTTACGTTAAAAATATTTTTGGCATCAACAAGGTGATTACTTCCCACGTTACCTTGAATGGAGACTATATTTCCAATAAATACACCCTGCGAATTATTGTAGGAATTCGGAGAAGCGCTTCCTCCCCAAACAGCAAAATCTTTGATCTTTAATTGCAGGGCCGGGTTCTGGCTTTGGGCAATTTTTACTACACAGGTGAGCAATAATAGACAAATACAATTTTGCAGTGCCTGGGTCAACTTTCTCATCTTTAGTTAGTTTAATAATAAATGAATTTATATTCATTGACCGCTTGCTTTTGACCCTTTCGGAATAGACTCCGAAACGATGCAACAGGAAACGGCCAATGAACACAATTAAAATGAAATACCAGATTCTTTCTTAGGGAGTGTAAAGGGATTAGATGAAAAGGTTCAAAAGACTAATCTGTGATTCAAATAAAGATAATCAGCACGAAAATTCAATCACCAGGTGTCATATTTGCTAATCTGCCTTTGAAGATACGTAAAATTGTTAAAAAGAGGGGGGGAGTTTGTCTTTTACTTAATAATTAAAAAATAATAAATTGAAAATGCCTTCTGGTCCAATGAAATTATTAGCGTCAGGGGTTGACCCAAATTGCTGTAAGAATTTCCCAGGCCTTTATCCCTGGTTTGATCTGTCCGTTTTGTGTAAACCCTTTTTTCTTTGCAATTTTTTAAAGTCATCGGGTCCTTTGCCTGTCTTTTCCTTAATGTTATTGATGTAAGCCTGAAATGACATGGTTTGGTTTGTTTATTTTTTTTGAAATTAATTTATTTCAAAAGTAATTTATGTTCCGTACTGTCCAAAGCGTTGATTTAGGTATTGCAAAGTGGTAATTGCGACAATTTTAGAATTTAAGCGTCACTGTATTTTCCGTACACTCATAAATGGACAGTGCTCATGATTTTACCTTAGTCTGTCACTGTCCCTGATCAGCTTCTCATCTTTATTGATTCCCCTGGCCGATAAGATCAATGCCAGTATAATGAGGATATGCGAAGCGGCTGTAATAGCGGTTTCCCCTTCGTTAAATTCCCGGGTCGCCCGCAGATACAAAAATATGAGGAGCAGATCAAGCAAAATACCGGCAATACACAGCCGCAATTGTATCACCCTTGTTTTAAATAAAAAGATTGCGACCAATGTTAATATGCCTAATGCAATGGTAGCAGTCATTAACAACATATTGAATGTTCCGTTGAGTGGCAGATATTTGTTATCCGGAAGGTGCGTCCCACTATAAAAAGAAAATTTTAATGTAAGGAAGGTAACCAGAGATGCTACCAATAGCCAGACAGATTGAATTCGTTGAATCATAATATTGTCATGTTTTTAGTATCGCGGAAGTTGAATGGTGAATGGTGAATCGCGAATTATTGACCATTGCCCATTGCCAATTGCCCATTGCCTATTGTTCATTGCCCTTTCACCATTGCCAGTTCACAATTCCGGGTATAACACAAACTGGTTCATAAAATCATTTACCTGCTTACGCACGGTGCTGATGACATTTGCATCGTCAGCATTCATTATAATGTTGTCAACTGCATTTACCACAAACTGCATATCTTCTTCCTTCATTCCACGCGTAGTGATAGCAGCGGTTCCCACCCGAATGCCTGAAGTAACAAAAGCGCTTTTATCATCGAAAGGTACCATATTTTTGTTGATGGTAATATCCGCCCGTACGAGGGCCTGCTCTGCTTTTTTACCGCTGATGTTTTTATTGCGAAGGTCAATCAGCATTAAATGATTATCCGTACCATTACTGATCAATTGGTATCCTTTATCCACAAATGCTTTGGCCATTGCCTGCGCATTGGCGACTACCTGTTTGGCATAAACAGTAAATTCATCGGTTAGTATTTCTCCAAATGCAATCGCTTTGGCGGCTATGATATGCTGCAAAGGGCCACCCTGTATACCGGGAAAGACTGCCATGTCCATCAGGTTACTCATCATGCGTATATTTCCCTTTATATCTTTTAGCCCGAAAGGATTTTCAAAATCTTTTTTCATTAAGATTATTCCACCCCTTGGTCCACGCAAGGTTTTATGCGTAGTTGAAGTTACAAAATGGCAATATTCAAAAGGGGAACTTAATAACCCTTTTGCTATCAGACCGGCAGGGTGAGCCATATCACATTGAACAAATGCACCCACTTCATCCGCTACCTGCCTGATCCGGGCATAATCCCAGTCGCGGCTGTAGGCAGAGGCGCCGCAAAAGATTAGTTTGGGTTTATAGGTTCTTGCCTTTTCTTCCAGTGTGTCATAATCGATCAGCCCTGTTTCCTTTACCACTCCGTAAAAATGCGCTTCATAGAGCTTGCCGGAGTAATTTACAGGTGATCCATGTGTAAGATGTCCCCCCATACTAAGGTCGAGACCTAAGATTTTATCACCAGGTTGAAGTACCGCTAAGGTAACGGCAGCATTCGCCTGGGCGCCGCTATGTGGCTGTACATTTGCATAATCGCAATTAAAAATTTGCCTGACACGGTCAATCGCCAACTGTTCAGTCTGGTCTACAAATTCACAGCCTGCATAATATCTTTTGCCCGGGTAGCCCTCCGCATATTTATTAGTCATTATGTTACCGGAAGCCTGTATCACCTGTAAAGACGCAAAATTTTCCGAAGCAATCAACTCAATTCCGTGACGTTGCCGCCCTAATTCTTTCCCGATTATATCAAAAACCAATGTATCTCTTTGCATGAATCTTTATTAAGACTGCAAATATACAAACGGGAGATTACTTAACAGAATGAATAGGGGTGCATTTCAATTTTTCACTTTTTGTGGGGAAGTAAGGAGAATATTTTCATGACTTTCCGAAGTCTTCTTTTTAAGCGCTGTCTCCCGTGGGGAACGAAATCAGCCATCAAAAAATCAGGGATCAGGTATAAGAATAAGGTGTATCATTTACACAAAATGAACTACTTTCACACACTGTTTGAACCGGCAACAACTTATTGTAAACAAAATATTCGCGGTTTGCGGAGTCAGTTTTAAGTATGAAGGCGATTATTCCCGTAGCAGGAGCAGGCACCAAGCTGCGTCCACATACATATACACAGCCAAAGGCCCTGATCCCATTGGCCGGAAAAACTATCTTAAGTATCATTATTGACCAGTTGCATGAGGCAGGTATCAATGAGTTTGTTTTTATTGTTGGATACCTGGGTGAAAAAATTCAGGATTATGTAAAAGCAAACTATCCTGACCTTACCTGTCATTATGTGTTCCAGAATGAAAGATACGGCACCGGGCATGCAATTGACCTGGCAAAAGAAATTGTAGGAGATGATGAAGTGCTGATCGTCTTGGGTGATACGATCGCCGAATATGATGTAAAGGCAATGGTTGAGTCACCCTGGTCGATGCTGGCCGTAAAGAAGGTAGACGACCCCCGGAATTTTGGTGTAGCCGAAATTGAAGAAGACGGGTTTATTAGCCGGGTGGTAGAAAAGCCTGCGATTCCCAAGAGTAATATGGCCCTGGTGGGAATTTATAAAATAATTGAAACCCATGATCTCTTTATCTGTTTAAAAAAGATCATGGAAAAGGCAGGGCGGTCAACCGGGGACCTTAGTTTAACTGATGCGCTGGAATGCATGATTCAAACCGGGGCAAAAATAAAATCTGTAAAAGTACAGAACTGGTTTGATTGCGGAAAAAAGGAAACCATCCTTAAATCCAACGCTATTCTCCTGAAGAAATTTGGTGGAAAGGTAGTTGGAATGGAAAAATTTGAAAACACTATCATCATCCCTCCGGTAAGTATTGCGGAAGGTTGCGATATAAAAAATTCCGTGATAGGTCCCAATGTCACCATTGGTGAAAACACCATCCTCAATTATACCATTGTAAAGGAATCGATCATTGGCTCTTTCTCGAGGTTATACGACGTAGTATTAGATGATTCATTAATTGGAAGTGATACAGGTATCAAGGGAGAAACAAGGTCATTGAATATTGGAGATAATACGGATATTGACCTGGGATGATGAGTGACGTATTAAAAATCAGTACTTCAGGGATCGTTTCCTTAGTAATAAATACACTTTTATTCGCAGACTGAAAAGCGGGTTTGTGAAAAAAATACTATTTTGCCTAAAAAGGTCCGTGTATTTCTACATGTACGTGGTAAAATTTGCCCAATGATCTGCGGTACAGTTGTGCTCGCGCCGGCCAGGTATATTGTTGCTATTCCTGGTTCAAAAAATATTATAAAGCACTCAATAAGGCTGCGGTGATAATTGAGTTCATCACATATTCTCAACATTCAACATTCATCATTCTTCACTCATCACTCATTACTCATGTCTTTCACCAACAGGATTACAAGGCTTTTTAAGATTGAATATCCCATTATACAGGCCGGCATGGTCTGGGCCAGTGGCTGGCGGCTAGCAAGTGCAGTAAGTAATGCGGGAGGTTTAGGCCTGATAGGCAGTGGCAGTATGTATCCTGAAGTATTAAGAGAACATATTCTAAAATGCAAGGCCGCCACCAACAGGCCTTTTGGTGTAAATGTACCACTATTATATCCCGGTATCGATCAGCATATTCAAATTATTATTGAAGAAGAAGTGCCCATAGTTTTTACATCGGCGGGCAATCCCAAAGCATTTACGCCGTTATTAAAGCGACATGGTATTACTGTAACGCATGTGGTAAGCAGCAGTAAGTTTGCGATAAAGGCCAGTGAAGCTGGTTGTGATGCCGTGGTGGCCGAAGGATTTGAAGCAGGTGGTCACAATGGAAGAGAAGAAACAACCACCATGGTACTTTTACCAGCGGTTTGCAGTTCAGTCACTATACCCGTAATTGCGGCCGGGGGTATCGCTTCAGGCAGGCAAATCTTAAGCGCAATGGTATTGGGAGCTGAGGGAGCTCAGATTGGCAGCCGTTTTGTAGCAAGTACTGAAGCCTCTTCCCACCCAAATTTCAAAGCTGCAGTGATCAATGCGAAGGAGGGAGATACAATGCTTTCGTTAAAACAACTTACACCGGTGAGAATGATGAAAAATAAATTTTATAATGAGGTGCAAATCGCAAAACAGAATTGTGCTTCAGTCGATGAACTTAAAAAACTGTTAGGTATTGGCAGGGCAAAAAAAGGGATGTTTGAAGGTGATCTTGACCAGGGCGAACTGGAAATCGGACAGGTTTCGGCATTAATCAAAACGATTCAGCCGGCAGCAGCTATCGTAAGGGAACTTTGGCTTGATTTTGAAGCAGCCTTGGTGCATCCGTTAAAATAAGACAATATTATTTTCGAATAATCCAATATTTATAAAATCAACCATTGATAATGAAACATATTTACATGTTTTTTTTGGGAAAGAGCGTGGCACTGTTATTTTTTGTCGCATTTCTTTCTTCATGCGTTTATTGCCAGCAACCCGGCCCCACAAAGGAACAAATAAATGAAATGCTGCCAAACGGAATTGATCCTACGCAAATGACCAAATCAGGCTTTGACAGTTATTTCAGAGATAATAATCAAAAAAAGACAGCCGGAAACGACAAAAATAAGGAGACCGCAGAAATTGCCCGGCGGATTCAAAATAAATCTTTAGCAAGGGATAGTACCCAGGGTGACAATATAAAAAAAAGCTCCTATAGCCCGGATCAAACCTATGGAGCCAATATTTTTAAGAATGTGTCGATGAATGATGTTTCTGAGCTTTCTACTCCCCCTTTAGATTATCCTATTGGTGTGGGCGATCACATCGTAGTGTCTTTGTGGGGCGGCGGGGAGTACCAGGAAGATTATATTGTTGCAAGGGATGGAGCAATCTTTCCTGCCAGTTTAGGGAAGATAACGGTTCAGGGCCTGACTTTTGAAGTTGCCCGTTCCTTAATTTATGCAAGGTTCAGGAGCCAGGTTCCGGAGGGTACAAATATACAGGTTACCCTGGGCCAGCCAAGAACAATCAATATAAATGTGGGTGGGGAGGTAAATAATCCCGGACCGGTTACGGTATCTGCTTTTTCAAATGCTTTCAATGTGATCGGGTTGGCAGAAGGAATTTCAGAGTATGGAAACCTGCGGGATATACAGGTAAAAAGGGCCGGGAAAGTGATCGAAGTGCTGGATGTATATAAATACTTAACATCCGGAGATCTAGGCAGGAAGATCTATTTGCAGAATAATGATTTTGTACTGGTAACCTTTGTAGAAAAAAAAGTGTTGGCTACCGGCCAGTTTAAGCGCCCGATGTATTACCAGTTAAAAGAAGAGGAAGGTATAAAAGCGCTTATTACTTATTCAGGTGGCTTTACATCGGAAGCATTTACTTCCGGTATTAAAGTAATAAGAACTGAGAATGAAGCACAAAAAATACGTGATGTAAATGCTACCGCAATATTAAAACTGGCTGGACAGGATTTTTTACTGAATGATGGCGATATCATAAGAGCGGACCTAATAAAACCAGGCATCATCAATAAACTGGAATTAAGAGGAGCAGTGGCATATCCGGGCATTTATGAGTTAAGAAAAAATGACCGGCTTTTTGATGTAATCAACCGGGCAGGCGGGGTCACCAAAAACACCTACCTGCCAAGAGCATATATATTTAGGGGTGCGGGTGATTCCACCAATATTAAATCAGACAAGCTTGAAGTAAGCCTGGGAGATCTGTATAAAGGTCAGGCAGGGGGTATCAATAATGTACTACTTCAGGCAAATGATATGATCCTGTTATTTTCAAAAAGTGAGTTTAGTGAACAGCAAACAGTGTCAGTTTATGGAGAGGTTCGCAAAGAAGGCGAGGTGAAAAAGTATGGCGGGATGACCTTGCAGGACCTGGTCTACCTGGCAGGCGGGCTAAAGCCGTCTGCCGAATACGGCCGGTTGGAGATTTCAAGTATTGTTGATATTGATTCTGCGCAGCAGGGTTTAAAGCCAACCCGTACGATTGTAAAATTTTATTCGATTCAAAATAACCTTGAATTAGATACCGCTTCGGCGAAAATATTGCTAAAACCCTATGACCAGGTGTTTGTAAGAAAGAACCCTACCTTCCAGTTACAGCAAAATGTACAGATACTTGGGCTTGTAAAATACGGAGGATTATACCCACGCCTTGGTAAATACGAAAGACTGTCCTCCTATATAGAAAGAGCCGGCGGGATCATGGAGAATGCTAACCTTGGTGGAGCTATTTTGTACCGTAATAAAACGGAATTAACGAGAGCAGAAATTGTAAATAGATCTATAAAGGACACATCCGGTAAATTCTTTGCCGATGGCACCACTATTAAGTTTGAAGAACCTGTTAGTATTGATCTGTACAAAGCGATGAAGTACAAGGATTCCAAACATGATATTATTTTACAGGATAAAGATGTGATCTATATTCCGGAAGTAAATCCATTTGTAATGGTGCAGGGCAGGGTACAATCGCCCCTAAAAATTACTTTTGACAATGATCATCCCAATTTATCCTACTATATTGATAAAGCCGGGGGATTTGGATTAAGGCCGTGGCGCAAAAGGATCTTTGTAACTTACGCCAATGGAAGAAGCCGGAGAACAAAAAACCTTTTCTTCGTACATTTCTATCCACGGATAGAAGAGGGTAGTACAATTACCATCCCCGAAAGGCCCGAAGGAAAAGAAATAACCAATGCGCTTACACAAGGCCTCACTACTGCGATTCCATTGCTTTTGGCCTACCTGATTTTAAAACTTTAATAAAAAGCCTGCCGGTGGACACGACTGAATTGATAAGAGCGATAATAAAAAGACTGGGAAAATATAGAATATTGATCCTGTCTGCCGGTTTTTTGGCCGCGCTGTTACTATTTTTTTATGCTAAAAGTAAAAGGCCTGTTTACACATCAAAAGCTACTATTTTTCCGCTTACAAATGCCCTGGATAATTCTCTTTCATCCAATACCTTAAGTGGGATACTTGGATTGGGTGAGGCGCCCAAAAGTTTCAGTAACGAAGCATCCATCAATATTATTGAATTAACGTTAAGCCGGTATGTAATTGAGTCTGTAGCATCTGCCAGGTTGCCGGTTTTCGGTAATAAAACAATATCGGAATTGTTGATCCGGGACCATAACAGTCATTCATCATTTTTTGAAAAATCCATCAAATTACCGGCGGATAGTATTGCTGCTGCAGTTGCAGGTGCCGAATTTCTTAAGCCGGGCATTATTGCCAAAATGAGTAAAAACGGGGTGCTGGAAATATATTTCAGCCACCCCGACAAGAGTCTGATCTCACCCATTTCTTTTGTTCTTATCGACAGGGTTTCACAGTTTTATATTGACCTGAAAATAAGAAAGGCAACAGCCGATTATAATTTTACTGTAATGAAAATTGACTCATTAGATGCAAAATTAAATAGTATTGACAAAAGGGCGATCAGGATGCAGAATTCCACGTTATTTACACCGGATAAACTGGAATATGAAATCCCAAAAGATAAGATCAATTCAGATAAACAACGCTACCTGCGACAAAGGGATATCTCTTTAAATAATCAGGAAGAGGCGCTTTGGCGTTTACAAAAGCTAACGCCGATTATTTCAGTCCTGGATAAACCAACCGAACCCTTTACGGTAAATAAATCACCTGTTTTATTGTATGCAATTATTGGTTTTTTTGCCGGCTGCCTGGTTACCGCGTTTTTTTCAGTACTTCCGGTTTTATATAAATTCATCAAAAACGAAATTCACAGGCGTCTTGCAGGTATTGATGTCCCCGGAGCTATAGAATTATGATTTGCGAAATGCCCATTTAAACATTTCTTTCCAGGTGGCTTTTTTACCATACATTAATATACCGGTTCGATAGATCTTGCCTGCCAGCCAGGTAGTAAATATAAATCCTGCTACTAATAATGCCATGGAAGATGCCAGTTGCCATCCGGGTACTCCGCTCGGTATTCTTCCCATCATCACAATTGGTGATGTAAAAGGGATCATACTGGACCACACCATAATTTTACTGTCCGGCGTGTTTAAATTGCTGGTCATGATGATAAAGCCAAAAATGATCGGCATTGTAATAGGCAGCATCAGCGATTGTGCTTCCTGGGGATCTTCGTTGATCACGCTGCCGATAGCTGCAAATAAGGAAGCATAAAAAAGATATCCGCCTAAAAAATAGAAAATGAAACAACTGATGATCAATGGCCAGTTGACATTGCTCATTTCTTTTAAAAAGTCTAACATTCCCGTCGCCATTGCACTATTACCTCCCATTCCCCCTGGCATTGATTTATTGGCATTACCCGCCTCTTGTACCATTTCTGCAGGCAGAAAAGCAACGGCACTATAGGATAATACCATGATCAAAATAACCCATAAAAATAGCTGTGTTAAACCTACCGCAGCAATACCAATGATTTTGCCCATCATCAATTGAAATGGTTTTACACTACTAACCATTACTTCTGCGATGCGGTTTGTTTTTTCTTCCATTACTCCCCTCATCACCATTGCGCCAAAAATAAACATCGTGATATAAATAAGTATTCCGCTTCCAAATCCTACCCCGTAATTTACTGCCGCGTTCACCTGTTCGGATTTTCCTTTTTCCAATGTAAGCCTGTTTTCAATTGTATAAGCACCCATCGACACTTTACTGATGCTGTCCAGTATTTCTTTTTGGATGCCGTTTTTTTGTAACTGGTTATTTTCAAAAGCCCTGTCAAGCCTGTTTTCGATAATTTGTTTCCCGTCAATGCCCAGTTGTTTTTTTGAATGGATCGTGAATTTTTTTGTCACAGAATCATTATTAAGATTCAGGACCGCATCGTATCCCCTGCTTTCGAAATTCGAGCTGTCTATGTCGCTTGTAAAATCAAAATGCACACGGGCGGAATCGCTTTTTAAATTTGATTTAAACATACCGGGGTCATTCACAACCGCAATTTTCTTTAAGTTGTCCTTTGATGACATTGCAAAATAGGCACTCCCAAATATGAACAGGATCATTACAATCGGTAACAAAAACGTGGAAAGCAAAAAAGTTTTATTGCGGACCCTTGTTATATATTCTCTTCTGAAAATGAGCCAGATCTTATTCATATAGATGATACTTATTTACTTTTTATACTTTATATACCTAATATTCGTCATTTGCCTTATCTGCCACTTAAACCGTTGATATGCCTGCTCTTAATGCACCCGCTGAAATTGTCTTGCGCCAGGCGTGCCTTCTACCAATTTAATAAAGATATCATTTAACGATGGCAATACCTCGTTGAAAGAATGAACGGTGATCTCCTGGTCAATAAAATATTTCAACACATCATTGGTAGTGCTCCCGTTCTGCAATTTTATTAATAACTGGCCGGGTTGATGCCTGATCACTTCAAAAATATGGGTTACCAGATTTTCCAGGCTAGTTGCTGCGCCTAATTGATACATATTTTCCTTAAACTTATTTTTAACATCCGCTACCGTTCCGTCTAATATTTTTACTCCTTTATTTACGAGAACAATATGGTCACAAATTTCTTCTACCTGTTCCATCCGGTGAGTACTAAAAATAATGGTGCTGCCATTTTTTGACAGGTTAAAAATTTCATCTTTTATTAAATTGGCATTTACAGGGTCTAATCCGCTGAACGGTTCATCCAGTATAATCAATTTAGGGTCATGGAGCACAGTAGTCACAAATTGTAATTTCTGGCTCATGCCTTTACTAAGGTCCTCTACCTTTTTATTCCACCAGCTTTGCATTTCAAATTTCACGAACCATTCTTTGATTTTCCGGGTAGCGTCCTGCTTGCTTAATCCCTTTAATTGTGCCAGGTACAGGGCCTGTTCGCCTATCTTCATCTTTTTGTACAACCCTCTTTCTTCGGGCATATAACCTATGTACCCAACATCATTCACCGGGTCATATTTTTTGCCATTAAAAATTATATGGCCACTGTCAGGGTAGAATATTCCGGTAATCATTCGCAGCAGCGTTGTTTTACCGGCACCATTTGGACCAAGCAAGCCAAAAATACTTGCCTGTCCAATATTAAAGCTGATGTCATCCACAGCTTTTTGGGTAGCAAAATATTTTTTCAGGTTGTGCAGTTCTAAAATATCCATCGATTACTTATTTGTGATGTAAGATTAGTGAAAAAAACTTGAAAATTGCTCAATGTGAAAATTGCTCAATGTGAAAAATGCTCAATGTGAAAATTTATTCCAATTGCGAGATACTATATGAATAGGACGTTTCATTTTCAAATTGAGCCATTTTCACATTATTCAAATTGAACCATTTTCCCAATTTCACATCAGTACCAGTGCGATCTGCTTTGCAATTCTCTCTCCATCCATTGCTGCACTCACAATGCCTCCGGCATATCCGGCACCTTCCCCACAGGGATATAGGTTCTTTAATTGGCAATGCGTTAACGTTGTACTGTCTCGCGGTATGCGTACAGGTGATGAAGTTCGGCTCTCGGTTGCAACTACAATGGCATCATTGCTATAATAACCCTTCATTTTTTTACCGAATTCAATAAAACCTTTGGCAAGTGTTGAGTAAACAAAATCAGGGAGTACTTCGTTCAACGGTGCTGATACTAATCCCGGATGGTAAGAACAAGGGGGTAAAGAAGCAGATACCCTGCCATTGGAAAAATCAACCACGCGCTGTGCAGGCGCTTTCAGATCTCCGCCACCGGCCTCAAAGCATTGCTGTTCTATCATTTGCTGAAACCGCATTAATTGAAGCGGGCCCTTCATTCCAGGCTGTTTTTTGGTTTTTATTTTTTTTATTTCCCTTTCAGCATCTGCTATCTCTACCTGCACTACCATTCCACTATTGGCAAAAGGGTTATTTCTTTTTGAAGGGCTCCAGCCGTTTACAACCAATTCGCCGGGAGAAGTTGCTGCAGGCACAATGATGCCTCCGGGACACATGCAAAATGAAAATACCCCCCGGCCGTCTACCTGCTGTACCAGGCTATAAGATGCGGGAGGTAAGAATTCACCCCTGAGCGGACAATGGTATTGTAAACTGTCGATCAGGCTTTGCGGATGCTCTACCCTTACACCCAGGGCAAATGGTTTGGCTTCAATTAATATTTTTTTATGATGCAGTAATTCAAAAATATCCCTCGCCGAATGGCCGGTTGCCAGTATTACGGCATCACCTTTATACAGATCGCCATCGGAAGTTATTACAGCAGTAATTTCACCGGCTTCAAAAAGCAGGTCAGTAACTTTTTTTTCAAAAACATATTCAGCGCCACTTGCTGTTAATTGCGCCCTCATTGCCGTAATGATAAGGGGTAACTTATTAGTACCAATATGGGGGTGGGCCTCATATAAGATTTTTTCTTCTGCCCCAAAATGCACAAACAGGTTTAAAATTCTGTCAATATTACCCCGTTTGTTGCTTCGGGTGTAAAGCTTGCCATCACTATAGGTACCGGCGCCCCCTTCCCCAAAGCAATAGTTACTATCCGGGTTTATCATACCCTCTTTATTCAGGATTGCAAGGTCTCTTCGTCTTGACCGCACATCTTTTCCTCTTTCTAAAATGATGGGTTTAATCCCCAGTTCAAGCAATTGAAGGGCGGCAAATAACCCTGCCGGGCCTGCGCCAATGATGATCACCTTTTTTGATGCGTTGGTTACATTCTTAAAATAAAACGCCTGTATGGCTCTTTGTTGAAAAGGCTCATCAATAAAAGCAGTTAAGGCAAGATTTATCCAGATGGTTCTGCCACGTCCATCAATTGATTTTTTATTAATCCGGAAGCCGGAAACACTGCTTTCTAATTTGCCGTAAGCTTTGGCAATTGCATTTTTTACAATGGCTTCATCAGCTACTTCGTATGGAAGGAGTTTTAAAGAAATTTTTTGTTGCATATCCCTTAATCCCTCAAAAGGGGGTTCTGAAGAATCTCTTTCTTCAGAACCCCCTTTTAATTTAAAAGTTTACTTTTCTAAAAAATATAAAATGCTGCAGTAACAATGATTCTTCACATTCCCTGTTTGGTGTGCCATTTGTTTAAAACGGCAGATCGTCAATTGCGTCAGGTGAGGTAGCTGAAAAAGTATCCAGGGGTTCCATGTATTCAGCTTCCGTTCTGGAATTATCAATTCCTGGTTGCAATATTTGTTCAATTTTCCAGGCATCTAAATTGGTAATGTAATTTACTTTACCATCTCTTTCCCATTTGTTTCCTTTAATATTAAAGTATACTTTTATTTCATCGTCGATATTCACTTTATCAATGATCATAGTTTTATCCTGAACTGATTGAAACTTCACGTAATTTGTAATCGTTCTCCCGCCAATATCCTCGGTTTTCTCCACCACAAATTCCCTTGTTTTAAATGTGGCTGATTTTTGCATTGTATCAAATTTGGCAACTAATTTGCCGGTTAAATCGTAATTCATCTTTTATATTTTATCCTGCGAAAGTAAACATATTTGCCGATAAAAATATTTACTTGTATTTTTCTGTTTGGTTCAAAAAAAATCCCTATCTTACTTCACTCAAACTTCACTTTTTTAAATGCCTGGATCCATTATCTTTAAACAAATATTTGTCATCGTTTTCTACATTCCCATTGCAAAACTATTTATAAGCCAGCCTCCCTAGGGTAAGAAAATTATCGGGTTACCGGGAAACAAACAACTGGCAGAGATATTAATTGAAGAAATAAAACCAGCAATATTGATTTAATAATTGGCAGATAGACCCGCTCATTTTTGAATAAACCTGTATTATTAAAAGATTAATTATGAGATGGTAATTTGGTGATTAAATCAGGCTGGGCGGGCATTGTGATGTTCAGAACCCATTCCGGGTTTTCGAAAAGAAAAGATAAAAACTAAGCAAAATTCCATACTGTAATTATAGGTAAAAAAACAAGGGAATAAAAAATTGTTTTTTCAATAAATTATTTTGATATTCGCTGTCTTTCTCAAAAATGCTTTGATTGGATCGGAAATACGGAGTTTGCTATAATTCAGAGAATAATATTTACTCAATAAATAAATTGCTAAAGGAATAATGGATAAAGTTTTTGATAAAGTGTGGGCTAATTGTTTAGAGATAATCAAAGACATTGTTGAATGGCAGCATTACAAAACATGGTTCGAACCTATTAAGCCTGTTGCTTTGGCAGAAAAGGTTTTAACTATACAGGTTCCCAGCCAGTTCTTTTTTGAATACCTGGAAGAACACTATATAAATTTATTGGCAAAAACATTAAAACGGGAATTGGGTAAGGATGCCCGGTTGGAGTACAGGATAATGGTTGACAGTGGAAACAGTAAAAACAAACCACTGACAATGGATGTCCCCGGGCATGGTTTTAAATCATACTCAAACAATGAAATGGACTTCCCCTTAGTAACCAGCAACCCTGTGAAAAATCCTTTTGTGATTCCAGGTCTCAAGAAAATGCAGATAGATCCGCAGTTGAACCATGCGTATACATTTGACAGTTTTATTGAAGGAGACTGTAACAGGGTGGCCAGGAGAGCGGGAAAAACGGTTGCGGAAAAACCAGGCACCACTTCTTTTAATCC
>JBDTWP010000134.1:0-14903 GCA_040006615.1 Ferruginibacter sp. | reverse complement strand
CCCTTTTGGCCCCTTTTGTCCGCTTTTGGTCACAATGGCCCCTTTTGTCCGCTTTTGGTCACAATGGCCGCTTTTGGCCGCTTTGGGCCGCAAGAGAATAAACGTTAGTGGTAAATTATCTAAAGAATATAGCAGTCAGAAAGGGACTATGCAGCCTTTTGGTAGGGAGTTAGTAGGGAGTAGGTAGGGAGTATGTACGAAGGATGACACAGGAAGTATACGGGTAGGTAGGGAGTAACTACGAAGGATGTAATGAATTCTTGTCACCACGGGTTGCACCCGTGGCTATTTATATTCAACCCCTTCGGGGTATTGCCATTAGCGGCTACAATGATCACAAAATTTTGAATATGTGTTTTCCGGAATTAATCTTGTACCTGCAAAGTTTAAAAAGGAATGTAAAACTAACGATTAGGGATACCTGATTAAATTTTTTCAATCATTTTTTAACATTAAAACATACATATTTGCCAAGACAAAAAGGAATATTTAAGGTACAATGCAGTTAATCCAGGAAATAATAATGTATTTAGATGAAATAAAGTAGGTGAATATCACGCCAATTATTTTTTATTACCAATACCCGATTTTTAATTGTGAAAAGCGATCATTCAGCCGTATCGCAAAAAGATTTTGGACAATTTTTGGCTAGAGGGTCTGGAATTAAACTTTCAAAAACTACGCCACAACAAACAGGCAACGGAAGCCTTGCCACCATTAATGTAATGAATAAAGGTGTCCATGTTGAAATAACTCGTTGCGACAGACTGCACGAATGGTGGTTTTTATTATTAACTATGACCTGCCGGATAGCCTTATCACTCACAGTTTTTGCCGATAATTTTTATCGCATGCCTACTTCTATTAATTTCATTGCTTGCATCATTCCGTAAATCCTTGTTTTAATTGTTGCAACAGCAGCACACTATCTTCCATCGTATTTTGAAAATACTCTATCATAATAGCAGCCATTTTACTGTTGGGCATATCATCCGTATTTGCATTTAATATTCTTTCAATCCTGGCAAAGAGTTCAGCAAAATCTATATCACCTGTTGTACGCCTGGGTGCAATTTTGTTGATAGCACACATCCACACGTCTCTTGCCACTGCACCTACCAAATAAAAGTCGATACCAAATTTTTCTAAACCCCGTTGCAATGCAGAAAGCATGTCTGCTATTTCAGGCTGTTGCCTGAGTTGTTCATAATTTATTTTGTAAGAACTCATCGTAAATTTTTTGGGCTGTTTCTGTGCAGCGCCTGTCGTTGGTGTTTATTAAATCGGCATATACTAATAATGGCGGCGCTATATTATCATTCACTTCATTATACTGCCAAAACTTTTGGTAGGCTTTTACGTTCCCTTTTTCATCCGGTATCAGGCGGTAATTTTTTATCAGGTCGTTTCTTGTTTCCGTGGTGTACAACGTCAATTCAGCCGGACGCAGAAAGTTGGTAAATAAATCACCTGCCGGTTCGCCACCCCACCATGTTTTCCCTTTACGCAATGGAAGATTTTTCCAGTTAGTAAAATCTTCTTCTTTTAAAAAGCGGAAAGTTCCAATTTTGATAGCAGGTTTAAGCCGCAAATCATATGCAGCAATCCATTTATTCAATAGCACCTGTTTATTATTCAGTTTATATTCATTTTTTGCGACAGGTAATAAAAATCCATCCTGTTTCAACCCAGTGATAATATTATTGATATTGCCAATGGCTGTTCCTGTATGTTTGGCAATTTGGCGATAAGTTTTGTTCACCCAGGTTTCATCGATCAGGAAATGGAACAGCACTTTTAGCCCTGTTTTGGTAAAGGCCCTGCTTCCTGTTTTCTTTTCAAGGATAACAGGCTTGTTGGCATCAATCCACAACATGGTTTTACCGTTGTTTAAATAAATATTCCCATTTGCTTCCAGATAAGCAATGTTATTGTCTCTAAGTTCTTTTTTTATTGTTGGAAAGAGATGAACTGCCACTACCATAATGGGGTGGAACTGTTGATTTAAAGCCCGTATATTGTTTAACTGGTGATTTCTTAATTCATTTCTAATTTCAATATTGTATCTAATAATTTTATTTTCAAGGGTAAGCATCAGTTCACCATCAATTTCTTTATTGGCCACAGGCTTCCATTTGCCTAGAATATTGGTATTGTTTTTGAGATTTTCCAAAGCAAGATATATGGTTTCCAATTCCGTCATGTTCACTTATTTATTTTGTTTACGTAAACGTAATATTTAAATATTTGTGAACAAACATAGCTAATTATTTTGGATTTCCACTCATTCATAGCCAGAAAATACTGTAAGCTCTTGTTCTTTGATTCAAATTTCAGCGCCCTGGCAGGGTTTTGAATCCTGAACAATTGGGGGCGCTTTTGCAATTTGATATAGAGCCCTTTACTTCAATATATCTTTTTAATCCCATCTTGCTAACGCTGCGAATATCGTATTCTTCATTGTTTGCGAACACAACCTCCGGCTTCCAGCCATCATCGATTTCGTAGTCCATCGCCACTTTCCTTGCAATAGCTTCCGCCTCATCATCCGGTTCATTCCATAATGCCCAGGATATTCAACTTGTGTTAACGGAAGCATATAAGCGCAGCCTAATATTTCGGGCTATTTAGGGCTGAGTTGCTCCATCAACGCTAAACTTTTTAACCGAAACTTCTTCTTTTCAATTTTATCATTGATACTTACCCTATTTCCAAATTAAAGATTTGTCAATATTTGCAATAGTAGCTCTTCCTGTTAATGCCATCGCCATTTCGAATTCTTTTTTTAGAATTTCCAGGGCTTTTGTTACACCTTCCGCTCCACCTGAAGCCAAAGCAAAACAAATAGGTTTTCCTACCAACACAGCATTTGCTCCCAAAGCAATTGCCTTTAAAACGTCTGTACCTCTTCTTATCCCACCATCCATTAATATTGGCATTTTTTTGTTCACTTCTTCGGCAATACAAGGTAAAACTTCTATAGTGGCAGGAACGGAATCTAAATTTCTTCCGCCATGGTTAGATACGATAATTCCCGATGCTCCAATTTGTATTGCTTTTTTTGCAGCGTCAGGATTTAGAATTCCTTTCAGCAGGACAGGAATCTTTGCGAATGAAATCAACCACTCTATTTCTTTCCAGGTAATAGGTTTTTTACCAATCAAGTCGCCATTAACGTATGGTGCAATAACACCTTCAGGCAATTTGAAGTGTACTCTTGCCTGGCGATTTCTTACACCCGGGACAGGCGTATCTACTGTAATACATAAAGCAACATAACCCAGCGACTCCGCTTTCTGTACAAGGTCTTTTGTAAATCCCCGGTCGTCTCTAATATATAATTGAAACCAAAGTGGCTGTGTAGCTACTTTTTTAATTTCTTCCAAAGGCGTTGTCGTAAATGAACTAACTACATAAATTGCCGATGCAACACCTGCACCTTTTGCAGTTGCTAGTTCTCCTTCGGGGTGCATAATTTTGTGAAATGCAGTAGGTGCAATCAAAATCGGATAGGGCAGTTTATGCCCAAAAAGTGAAACACTGGTGTCAAGTTTGCTAACGTCGTTTAAAACATTTGGATTTAATTTTAAAGAATTTAACGCCTGTCTGTTCCAACGCATTGTAAATTCATCGGCTGCTCCACTTGCAACGTATTCGTAAGCCATTTTTGTCATTTTCCCCTCAGCCATTTTTTCGAAATCAAACAAATTGATGATTTCTGACAAATCGGTTGGGTCGTAATTGCCTATTGGTAATTGATTTTGTCCTACGACCTGACTTTGCCCTGCAAATGGAATCATTAAAGAACCTGTCAATGCACTGATGGTTTTGAGTAAATCTCGTCTTGTCTGTTCCATTTTTTTCTTTTTTTAAATTTTCAGTGTTAAGTATGTCGTAGTATTATCATTACTATTATAGATGCAAAATGAGGGCAACCAATATACCGTAGATTATTGCCTTGCAGTTTTTGAATATTTTTTATCCAAACTGGTGTTAGCGAATTACCTGATTAATATCACCGTTCCTTTCAGCGGAAATACTTCTCCGGAAGCGCAGGTTAGCTCGGCTATGTAAACATAGGTGCCGGGAGAGGCGGGTTCATTCTTTACCGTACCATCCCAACCGGCAGACCGGTCGCCTGCCTGGCTATTTCTTTTTTCAAACACCAATTCACCGTAACGGTTAAATATTCGTATCCAGCGAATGTTGCTGACCCCGGTTCCCAGGATGGTAAACATATCATTTTTACCATCATCGTTAGGACTAAATACCGCGGGCACATACACGTTACTGATAGCGCAGGCTAATTTTAAAGATACTGTATCAGTGGCCACACATCCAAAAGCTGTATGCCCGGTAACGATGTAGGTAACCGGTTTTAGCGGTGTACTTACCGGTGCCGCACAATTACTACAGCTTAAATAATCAGTGGGCGTCCAGGTCCAGTTTACTATATCGGTGCTTCCTGTGGCCTGTAACTGAACAGGCATGCCGCCAAGTGTTTCCATATCGGGCTGGTGATTAACCACCGGTAACGGATTTACCCTGATGCGAATGGTGGCGGTATCTGTAAAACACCGGGCAGAATCATACCCTACCAGGGTATACTGTATATTACCAGGAGGCGTAGCAACGGGGTTGCTCACCTGTGTATTACTTAATCCGGTGGTGGTATTGATCCAGTTGTAAGTGGCGGCACCAGTAGTCTTTAACTGAACGCTTTTACCTGCACATATAACTGTGTCTGCCGGAACTATCATACTGAATGGCTGAATGACTGTTATAATAAGCGAGTCTGAATTACTGCATCCGAAACTATTGATAACCTTCACAATATATTTTGTCGACACTGCTGGTGATGCAACTGGTGTTGCACTAGTGCTGTTATCCAGTGATAAAGCAGGCGACCATGCATAGAAATTTCCCCCACCTGCAAATAAAGAAACAGATTTGCCGAGACACACTGAAGACTGCTGTGGTGTTGCGTTGATTACAGGGTTGTCGTGAATATTCAGTTGACTAAATGCAGTATCTACGCAGCCGGCATTGATCACTACAAGGGATATGCGGATATTACCTGTATCTGTAAATACAACCGCTGCAGGATTTTGCTGGCCGGACGTGGTACCATTGCCAAAATTCCATTGCCAGGATATACCAGGAACATTGTTGGTTGCCTCTCCTTTAAACAGTGTACTCACACCTTTGCAAATATCAAAAGGCCCAGTGATGGATGCAATGGATCCTACCGCGACGACTATGCTATCCGTTGCCTGCCTTATACAGCCATAGGGCGATTGTACAACCAGACTAACCAGGTATTTACCGGGGTTGGTATAGTTAAAAGTCGGCCTTACAATATCGGAGGTATCTGCGCTATTTCCGGTTCCAAAATCCCAGTGGTAAGTAAGGGGCTTGTTGAGTGATGTGGCTGCTACACTGCTGATTGCAGGATCAAAAAAGACAGAAGCTGCATCGCAGTACTTCATGTGTTGAGGCAGGGTCACAGTAAGGCCATCGATAATGATGGTATCTGCAAGATTTGCTGTGAGGTAACAACCGCCACTATCCAGCAATATCAGCGAAGGGTTGTATAGTCCCGGTGTTGCATATTGATGCAGTGCAAAAGTGTCCTGTGTTTGTTGTATGCTACCATCCGCAAAATCCCAGGTGATATAACTTGCATTGGTTACGGCTGCGCTTAGGGTTATGGTCTGCGATGAACAACCTGATAATTTGTCCGCATGAAGTTTAGCAAAAGGTGCCCTGACAATAATTGAGTCAACGGTTGAATCTTTTGTACCATTATAACCGAACCCATACATGGTAATTTTATATGTACCCGGCGTGTAATAAGTATGGCTGGGATTGTTTTGATTATCTGCAATACTTCCATCACCAAAATCCCAGGATATGCTTTCCACATTTGTTGCGGTGTTTGTGAAATGTACAATTACAGGCGGACAGGTGCTGGAGCTTACATAGAATTTTGTAAAAGAAAACGCGGTATTGATGAGTTTTACATCAAGCACCTGTATGCTGGTATCCCTGCATTGTGTATCAGGATTTGTTGAAATTAATTTCACAGTATACACACCAGTGGTTGAGTAAGTGTGCGGAGGCGAAAAATCAGCGGATGTGCTGCCATCGCCAAAGATCCACTGGTATTGGGTATTCAGGCTATTAAAGTTATTGGTGGTATTGGTAAAGTTAACCGGACTATTGGGAGTAATATTTACGGGGAGGTAAGTGAAGCCGGCTTTTGGCCCGCTGGGATTAACATAGTGGGTTATAGAATCTGTGCATCCATTACTATCGGTAACAGTTAAATGAACCGGATACTGGCCAGGTAACTGGTATTCATGTAATTCTGTGCCTGATTGCGTTTTGCTGTCACCATTTCCATCGCCAAAATCCCAACCCCATGTTTTGATAGGGAATTCAGTACCCGCAACAGAAGCGTCCTGTAAGATAACCGGGTATTCAAAACAGGGGCTGCCACTTATTTTAAAATCAGCTTTTGGTCCGTTTATTTTTAATGGAATATAGTTTGACGTATCGTTGCAGCCAAAATTTGTAGAAGCAGAAATAGCCCTGAAAGAAGTTTCGAAGGGCTTGAAGTTAGATAAAGTAGCCGTTAGCTGGCCATACCATAGGTTAAGAACACCCGTAGAATCAACCCGGTTAAAATCGCCGTTAAAAGTAGTACCATCTCCATATTGAAATTTGACTAAACTATAGTTGTCCTGATAAATATCCCATGATATTGAAGGGTTAAACTCATAATTATTAAGTAGAATCTTTATACTACCATTCGTACAAACCTGGACTGATGATACTGACAATACCGGCTGCTGTTTCAATAAAACCGAGATGTATATTGAATCAGAAACACTACACGTCCCATTGATGACCGTTAAACGCACTTTGGTATATGTGGAATTGGTATAAGCATAGGTATGCAGAATGGTATCCCGTTTACTGTTGTAGGTCAATGAAGTACTGGTACTATCGCCAAAGTCCCAGATCCAGGTAGCAGGATCGATTGAGTTTTCCGTAAATTTTACAAGCCCCCTTGTATTATCGCAGGTATTGAGGTAACCGCTGATTTTTGCGACCGATGGAATTATTTTTACAAAATTAATTTTTGTTATTGTATCATTACAGAGCGAACCTTCATTGCTTAACAGTATAAGTTGCACACTGTAATATCCGGTGTCATTAAATTGAATGCGCTGTTCTGTATTGAACCCAATTGTTTCCCAATCCGTACTTCCCGCCTTTGCAATTCTCCATATTGGCGTCCAGAAGTCCCCGGTGGAAGTACTTAAGAAAGTAGTAATGGTATTTCCACAAATTGTATTTCCCGTTGGCACAACGAAATCAGCATGCGGTCTCCTGGTAATATTCACATCGTTAAAGGAATAGCTTTCTGTGCAGCCGTTAGCGGTAACATAATTTAAAGTAACTGAATAATTTCCCGGTGTTGTATAAACATGGGTTGGTGTTGCTAATGAAGAAGTGCCACCATCACTGAATTTCCATTGATACGTTACGATGGAATCCATGCTGCGGCTGGCTCCAAAAATAATTGTAATGCTATCGCAACCCGATCGGCTAATTGTTATTATTCCGCCATAGGTATTTTCAATATTTATATTTTGACTTTCCATGGCAGTACAGCCGGCGGAGTTTTTCACTATTAAGAATACATAGGATTGTAAAGGATAGATAACCTCGTATGAAGGCGATTGACTTGTGGAGAAAATGTAATTAGTACCAACACCACCCAGGCTCCACTCCCACGCTATTGCATCTTTGGTAGTGTCCTTAAAGTTAATTGAAACCGGGAGCTGGCAGTACCGGGGAATATTTGTAATGAAAGGACTTATTTCCGGCAACCCGTTTATAAGCAGTTTTTGAGTATCTGATATGGTGCACTTGCCGTAAGTAGCGGTTATACTAATAAGGTGTTCACCGGTTGTTGCAAAAGAGAAATGAAAAACAGTATCATAATAGTTATCGGTAAGGTCGGTACCATCTACAAACCATTGCTGACTGGTGCTACCTTTGGTACCGGTGTCTTTAAAAGCTAAAAAGGTATTTGAGCAAAGCGGCGCAGGTACAGTGAAACCAGGATCGAAATTTGCCACGTTAATATAGTTTGACTGGTTGTTTGTTTCAGAGCAGCCCTCTGTATTAGAGGTAGTCAGCCTTACTGTGTAAATACCTTTTTTATTATAAACATGGATGGGATTTGAGCTGCCTGAATTTGAACCATCACCAAAATCCCATTGATAACTCAATGTACCAGGACCTGTACTCAGATTTGTAAATGAAACCGGATCGGTAATGTTGCAAAGAAAAGTATCGTTCACGCTGAAAGCTGCTTTTATCGCCGGCAAAACCTGTGCAGCATTTTTTTCCACGGAGGTATAACAGCCATAACTATTTAATACGGTGAGTCCGACTGAAGTATTCTGAGATAGATTATACACATGCTGAATTTGCGGAGACGAAATTTGCTGTGTATTCCCATCGCCGAAATCCCAAAAATAGTTTGTTATACTGCCATCGCCGGGTGCGGCCGAAGCAGTAAAATTTACGACCAGGGGCAGGCAACCTTTTTGTGCATCGAATGAAAAATTTGCGGTGGGACGTTTATAAACGCTTACCTGTTGGGTGACAGTGGATATTTTATTGCTGTCTGTAACTGTTAAAGAAACAGTATAGGGTTGCTCCAAAATATAGGTGGCGGCAGCATCTGCCAGCGCTGATGTATTGCCATTGCCAAAGTTCCATTTGTATATGGCGTTTACCGAAGCGCCGGTGGAAGTGTTGGTAAAAGCTACTGCCAGCGGAGAACAACCGCCCGTTTTATCCATAGTGAAATTTGCCTGCAATTGTGCCTTTGCAGAAAAATGAAATAGTGTCAGTACAACTAAACATACAACATGGAGTGCCTTTAAGCAGTTAGCGGGCAACTGGCGGATCTGTTTCAGGTTAAATGGGTTTTCTTTTGGCAAGATAAAAGATATCTGCGGAATAACAATATTCCACCAGGGGAATTAAGGGGAAAGATGGGGGGTTTAATGCAGGAAAATGATTTTCAATTTGTACAAGGGAAAATACTTAAAAAATCAGTTGATTCTATTTTTAACTGGCAGTAACATGAATGAATAAATAGGTGAAATGGAGGAGTCTTTTGTAGGTTCAGATGAAGGTTAATAAAGCAAAGGTGTACGGTATTATTGTTTTACAACAAATTTTCGGGAAATTAAGGAGCTGTATACACCAGTGTATGGTATGACGAATGGTAATCTTGTCAAAAGATAAAATGGAAAGAATAAAGACTTTGGTGCCGGAAGAACTTCCCTCAAAACATGGCTATGTTTTATAGTTTATTAGCTATATGTAAAAATTGCCAGGTCATTCCTTATGATTGGCTGCATGATGTTCTAAATCGAATCGAAGAACATCCCATAAACCGGATAAAAGAATTATTTCCACAAAACTGGATTGCAAAAGAAACTGGCTAAACGCAAAATAAAACATTTATTCTCATAGGGCAATGACGGTACAGGCCGGAGCGATACTCACAAACCAATCTCCGCCTGGTATAAAAAGGATTTAAAAAAAACGGGGCTCTTCCGTGGTTCAGCTCACTATAACTTTCACTTCAAGATTTTTGATTTCCAGCAACCTCTTTCAATGTTTAACCTTCTTAAAGCATTTGCCGTTATAATAATTTTGATAAAAGTCAATTTGTTATATGTGATTTAATTACATAGCTCAACTTATAGACACCATTAGGGCCGCCACCGTCTTCATTTGAATGAATCTCAAATGATTGTGTACCGATGAGATTACTGTAATAATTTATCGTTTCACCCATTCTTTCATCTTCTATTTGACCATCTAAAATTCCTTTTTCCGAAAAAATCTCTCCTAATGTTTTTTTCATTTCTTTTATGTTGCTTCTATTGTATTCGTCTGTCACAACACCCATCTTTCCATCAATCCAGTCCTTTTCCCAGCCAGAGGAACTGATCCTGAAACTTTTGTCTATTGGGAAACTTGAGTTACCCTTTGGCATCACATAGGTCCTGATCTTTTTTAGAATATTATAAGTGGTGTTATCGGATGCACCGCCAAGGCCGCTTGTTAAAATATTAGTGAAACGGTTCGTCACTATATGACCATAAAGTAAAGTAAAAGTAGTTACAAATTCATTAAGGCAGAGCCATTCACTGCCAATATTAGCATAGAAAATGCATTCACCATGATTAATGGTGGCTCCGCCGGGAAGGGTTCCCAGGTCTCCATTATCAATTATATAAATTTTATTCAGGGAGATTTCATATAGCCCGGGTTTCTCTTCAGCTAAAACGCCGCGGCTGGGAAGGTCATCCCAGTAAACTACAATTGTTCTTGCCAGCACAGCCGTATTAAGTACAGCTTTTGTTTTCCAGGGGATGGTGACTTCTATCATATCTCCCGCGATCTCTTTAATAACAAGATCTGCTCCGGCGGGAAAATTATCGCCTCGCCTTTTCAAAACTTTCCATGAAAGCTTTGCAGCAGCAGTTGGTTTTTGAAACAATGTTTTGAATTTAAAAACATAATCTTTACGTTTCATATCAACTTTTTGTGAAAAAGATTTGAGGCCTTTGGAATTCCAAATCACGCTTCCATCTGCATTGGCAAAAATATCTATCCTTGTTCCTATGTATTTATCAGTGGGGTCATTATTGATCTGTGCACTTTCTCCCACAGGATTAAACGAGACAGGCAGGTGCCTTTTGATGGCAATAAAATGCGGGGGATGCATTTCTGTGTGAGCCGGCAAATGCACCCTTTCCCAATTCCATACTCCTTCGGCATGTATGCTGTCGCCGGGCGTTGGCCAGTTCCAGATAACATCATAACGTTTATGGCCGGCCGTAAAAAAGCCAAAGCTATTTCCTATTTTATTTGAATTGACCGCGGGATTTGTGCTATGTGCGTCTGAACCTAACCCAGTCTCCCACTCCACTTCTATGTTCTCCTGGAACTTAGTGTACTGCTGTCTTTGCGTGCATGTTTTGCAGTCTTTATCCACTATTATAATATTGAGTTCTTTTATCTTTTTATCATATTCGGCTACTTTTGCCAGCCTCTTTTCTTCACCGGGTTTCCCCTGGCCAAAAGATTGCAACAAGCCATTCCTATCTATTTTTAACTTATTTACTTTGGATTCCAAAACCCGGCACTCTTTGCAGGGGGGTGCCCAATCTTGATATTTGGATTCGGCTAACAGGTATTCATATTCAGGTGAAGGGTCTACCCTGAAAGTAAAATCATGTGTGTAATGCTGGGTCGGAAAATCAACATAAGCGACCTGGCATTCATCTTTTAAGACAAGCCCTTCAAGTATTTCATAAGATTTTTTTGGGACAGTCACAACAGTTTTCTCTCCAACCGACCTGTGCTGCGGATACAATTTATCTACATTTACATCATCCCAGCGATTTACATCACCGCGACCAAAAATCACGCCCTCATTTTCACCGCCTGTTGCATAATTGAGGAGGGCCGTTGCCAAAAAGTTAGTGGCATCAACCCATAAATCGGTATAACCGAATTGTGAATCATTTGAATTTGGGTGTTTAGCCGGAAGCGCGGGGCCAACGGCAACTACTAAGTTTACCGGATTGCCAGCGGCCCTCCTGACTTCCCAATGGCCGGCAACGAACTGTCCATTTAGGTAGCTATTTCTTGCCCAAAAATAACCTGGTTTATTTGCAACGGTGATATAAGAGATATCATTGTCAAAACCAAATACGGAAAGGTCTCTTTGATTTTCAAGAAAATCCACCCATTTACCAAAGCCTCCAAATCCATCAGCATATTGATAAGCCAAAACAGTTATGCCTTCTGGTATTCTTATTGAAGTAGTAATATTATCAAAGTTAATTTCTGACAATTTATAAGTGCCTACTCCAAGTAATTTAGACTCACCTGCAAAATTTGCCTTTTCATATAATGTTACAGTTTGGGCGGATAGTAAAAAATGTATACATACCATTCCGGTCAAAATGAGCATTTGTTTCATAATTTAAAATTAAAAGTGAGTAATGTTCTAAACAATAGTTGTTACTAAATAAGAGATCTATTATGACACAAGTTATATATAAAAATATTTACTTAACTAAATACTTAATGCGATTAAATTTTGTTGTAGTTCAGTAAATACCCGAGATGGCCGCGGACGCGCTTCGATTAAAAGTGATTCAGTTTACAATTCACACTCGTCAGCAAACAGCAATATCCTTCCCTCGTAACAATAAGATGATCGCGGACTTCTAAGTCCAATAATGTTCCAATCTGTTTTATTTTTTTAGTGATGGACTTATCATTTTCGCCTGGCTTCAAATTCCCAGAGGGATGATTGTGCGAAATAATGATACAATTTGAATTTCCTTTGAGCGCCAAGGCAAAAATGTGCTTTGCATCCACTATAGCAGCCGATGATCCACCAGTTGAGAGGGTACAGATGCCGAGTACCCGGTTTGCACGATTTAAGAGTATAACCTTAAACTGTTCCACGAATTCGATTTTCTCCTCATCCCGGGACTGCAAATAATTCTTGAAAAAGATCTTAAAGAGACACACAAAAGCAAAAAAGAATATATCACAAAATCAACGGAAGATATTAATAAAGAAATTGAAAAGAATCAAAGGAGGTTGGAGGCGATATACGAGGATAAAATTTATGGGAAAATACCCCCGGAATTCTGAAGCAATCGCTGTCGATAAATACAATTCCAAAAAATCTTTTATGTTCTATTTCTGTGTAATTTCTAACTTCGCCGGCGACACCACTGTCGTGAATCCTCCTGGCAAACATTTTAACATTTTTACTTTAGTATCGGTTGTAATATTAATCCGATGCCTTATTATTACTTCATCAGTTGGGCTGGGCACCTGGCCGCTGCACCAATTGTCCGCCGAAAGCCAGTCACCGTCTTTGGAGGTAGTAAAAGTTTTCCTGGTAAAAGTGGTATTTGAACATAAAGGAGCCCATAAAGCAATGCCATCACCTGTTGCAACCCAAAGCTTTTTCCTTAAAGTATCAATACAAATACCCTGCACATTATTATTGGGCAAGCCTTGTGCGGTTGTATAAAGAGTATAAGAATCAGCATCATCCAGAGCGCTTCCTGGTTTATAGGACACCAAACCATACAGCGTTCCAAAATAAACATTCCCTGATGTATCACCGGCAATGCCGTTATTATTGAAAAACGGGTTGGCGGTGAATAAGGTTTGATCAGAGATTTTGGTCCAGTTACCATCCTTGTCCTGCACAAGTATACCCACGCCATTTACGGTTACCCACTTATTGCCTTTTGCATCAAAATAAATTGCCTTTGCAAGAAACTGGTCAGAAACGAGACCTGCCAAACCATTCACAGCATCATAAGCCCCTATCAAAGCATTGGTTTGGGCATTGTGCCTTATAATCTGGTTCCTTCCAAAATTATTGGTTGCAAATGACCATATTTCCTGAGCATTGCCACCAATATAAAATACACCCCCTGTTTTAAAGGTGTTATCTATTTCAATGCCGGTTTTAATTGAATTAAATTGAGGGGCAACAGGATTTACTCCCCGGGCAATGCCACCCGGTTTTGCTGCGCCACCACCTGTCATAGCATAACAGGCCGACCAAACCACAGGAAGCGTGGTTGGTCCGTTGTAACGGGTAGTATCTACAAAAACACTGCGCAAATTATTTGAAGGCAATCCATGAACGACTGTCCCAAAATAGGAATATCCTTCAAAACTTGCATTTGGAAAATACAACATGCCACCCGTGATTGATTGTGCACCATTGTAACCATTCTGGGCAATCCATACTCCACCGTTCTGGTCGGTTTTTATATCCTGGTAATTGACAGTAGGGTATCCGCCCCAGGGTGTCCATTCCCCGGCGCTGTATTTGTAAAGCCCACCTGCATTGGTACCTGCCCAAACAGCGCCATCCTTGCCAACGTTAATAGTTTTAAAGTTGTTAGTAGTAAAGATCGGTGTAGTGCATGTATTGAATAATTTATTAGCCTCACTACCAGCACCAGTAACATGTATCATAAATTGGTTCCACCGCTCAGGAGTTAAATTAGGGCACAGTGTAAGGGGATTGCCATTTGCATCTATTTTCACTTCATTATGCCCATAAATTCCTGCATTTCCGTTAATTTGTTTTCTTTTCAGCGGTATCCCGTTTCTATTGCAAACATCGGCGCACAACTGACTCGCAGCGCACAGCATTTGTTCACTTTCCCACATGGCAAGATCACTTACAATTACTTCATGCTCTACGGATATACCCTGGTGGTTATATAAATCCACCCCGGCGGCAAAAGCCCTGTCTTTTTCCAGTACCAACTGGCTGATCTCGCCATCGGCATTACGTACTATATAATGAGCGCTTGTGGCCCCCAGGGGATTTCCATTTTCATCCACCCTGTCACAGGTGTTGAACCAATTTATTGCGGACTGGTAGGTTGCTGCGGTATAATGAACTATATAAAAATTTATCTCCGAAGCATCAGTGCGGGCTCCATAGTTGCAGGCCGGTATGATCGCTGATACCCCTCCGGGATAGTCAGCGGCGGCTGATACACGGGCAACCTTGTTATTGATATGTTTTAATTTCCAGGCCGACACCTTAGCTGTAACATTTGCATTTGTGGGCTTAATATATAATATTTCCCGCCAAAGGGTAACGCTGCGGGAACCATTATTTATGATATCATAATATCGTTGTGCTAAACTGGTTTTCATTTCCTCCATCTGTAAGCCCGTTATATATTGCGACATAAATAATGCAGCATAAATATTTATCTTTATCTTTGACT
>JBDTWP010000133.1:0-14913 GCA_040006615.1 Ferruginibacter sp. | reverse complement strand
CTGGGAAGGTGTTTTAGTATATTATAAAAAGAACCAGGCTTACCTGCAGGGGCAGTTGGGCAATCCTGAAGGAGCGGACAAGCCAAATAAAAAACAATATGATCCAAGGGTATGGCTGCGTAAGGGAGCCGAAAGTTTCAGCAAAAGATTAGAAGTAGCATTTGATGATCTGAATTGCATTAACAGGAATGCATAGGAGCCCCGCCTCTCCATTAAGGCGGAGGAGGAATGGAAGGAGACGTTGTCAAGCCATTAAATTAATAGCATTAGGTATAACATTCGCAAACCTAAGCTGATGTTGGGCTTCATTTTCTTTTTTTCCTGATAAAAAAAAGAAACAAAAAAAATCAAGGCTGCTTTCATATACTAATTGCGAACGTTTCACCTAATTCTATAAATTAATATGATAAAAGAAGAAGATTTTGACGCTAATCTTGCCGGTGAAGACGGAGATACGGAGGAGACAAGACGTAGGTGGTTTAAGCGCATAAAAAAAGGGATACTTACACCTACAAAAGATAAGGCTGATGCACCTGAAGGATTATGGACCAAGTGTCCTTCCTGTAAATACACCTGTACGGTAAGTGAATTAAGGGAAAATAATTTTGTTTGCCCCAAATGTGATTATCATCACCGGATAGGAAGCGGTGAATATTTTGAAATTCTTTTTGATGATAATCAATATGCAGAGTTATTTGCCAATGTAGTTTCAAAAGATTACCTGGGATTTGTGGACCTCAAGCCATACAGCAAAAGACTGGAAGAAACCTATGCAAAAACGGATATCCATGATTCTATAACGGTGGCGCATGGTAAGTTAAATGGGAATGATTTGGTTGTAGCTTGTATGGATTTTGAATTTATTGGCGGAAGCATTGGCAGTGTAATGGGCGAAAAAATCTCCCGTTCCTGTGATTATTGTATTCAACATGGCATACCTTTCATGATCATCAATAAAAGTGGTGGCGCCCGTATGATGGAAAGTGCTTTTGCACTAATGCAATTAGCTAAAACATCGGGTAAATTATCACACCTTACCGATCATAAGATCCCTTATATTTCCTTGTGTACAGATCCGACTTTCGGTGGAACCACAGCATCATTTGCCATGCTGGGCGATATTATCTGCGGCGAACCCGGTGCCCTTATTGGCTTTGCAGGGCCACGGGTTATTAAAGAGACCATCAAAAGGGACCTGCCGGAAGGATTTCAACGCAGCGAATTTTTGCTGGAGCACGGATTTTTAGATTTTATTGTTCACCGGAAAGAGTTGAAGGATACAATGGGGAATTTGCTGGTATTATTCAAGCAGTAAACCTGCCCGGCTTTTATTCAGGCAGCTTCCATGCAAAGGAAACTGCTTTTTTATTTGTAAAATATCCGTCTGAAAAAAAGAACAAGGATATCCAAACACATATTTATAGCGTAGCCATTTAATGTTTGTGGATATAGTGGAGCGGCGTGTACATATCGGGTAGCGGCTACAGAGGGTATCCAAAGAATTTCAACCATTAAATGCGGGAACATGCTTGTGTGATTAATTGTACTTTTGCTAAAAATCAACAGTTTGGAAATCATTAACCGCAAGGCATACCACGAATATTTTTTTGAAGGTAAATGGATTGCCGGGCTGGTGCTTGCCGGTACGGAAATTAAAAGCTTAAGGGCGGGAAAGGCAAGCTTCAATGATAGCTATTGTTATTTTGATAAAGGGGAATTGTATGTAAAGAGCCTGCACATTTCCGAATATAGCTTTGGCACATATAATAACCATGAGCCAATGCAGGAGCGGAAACTTTTACTAAATAAGCGGGAACTCCGTAAACTGGAAGCCAGGACAAAAGAGAAGGGTTATTCAATCATTCCGCTTAAAATTTTCCTTACTGAAAAAGGTTTTTTTAAAATGGAAATAGGCTTAGGTAAAGGAAAAAAGATTTATGATAAAAGAGAAAGTATTAAGGAAAGGGAAACGGACCGGGATATCAAAAGAAAGTATGGCATTTAAATTGTCTGTTCATGTTACAACCTTTTCTAGTCATAAGTGTTATCAGAATTCAAAAATGCGCCGTGCCTACAGCACTCATCTATTGGATGTTGTAACAACGGATTAAAATCCGTTGCTACAATATAGACCGAGCCTACGGCTCTACCAAAAACAAAAGTTGACGACTATGGTGGGGCGCGACCGGGGCTGGGCCGTGGTTTGTGTCTTCATAAACCACCCGTTGCCGCGACAATTTGGAATGCACCTTTTTGTTTTCAGCCCGGTAAGGTGCTTTTAAAAGATTGTATCTTTGCATCATAAATCTGGTGCTGTATTTTTAGAACATGGCATTAATTAAATTTCATACTATTACAATGAATCAAAAGAATATTAGAATTGAGGTTATGAACTTCCTAGGCCAGAAGATAGATAGCATCATTGAAGAGTTCTTAAAGAAGATTGACACCAACTGGCAACCTGCGGATTTTTTACCTGAAAGTTCCTCAGAAAATTTTGGAGCCGAGATAAAGGAATTGCAGGAACAATGCAAAGAGTTACCCTATGATTACCTGGCTGTATTAGTAGGTGATATCATTACGGAGGAGGCTTTACCAACCTACCAAAGTTGGCTGACAGACGTGGATGGTATTGATAAAATGGATCCGCAGGGATGGAGCAAATGGGTAAGGATGTGGACTGCGGAAGAGAACAGGCATGGAGACCTGCTGAATAAATTTATTTATTTATCAGGCAGGATCAATATGAAGCAAATGGAGATCAGCACACAATACCTCATTGCTGATGGTTTCGATATTGGAACAGGCAGGGATCCTTACAAAAATTTTGTATACACTTCCTTCCAGGAAATGGCTACAAATATATCTCACAGGAGAACAGCCACAATCGCAAAAACGCATGGTTGCGCGCAATTATCTAAAATTTGTGGCGTAATAGCTTCGGATGAAGCCAGGCATGCTAAAGCATACAAAAGTTTTGTAGCTAAAATATTTGAAATTGATGCCAGTGAAATGATGCTGGCATTTGAAGATATGATGCGTAAAAAGATTGTTATGCCTGCTCATTTTTTGCGTCAGTCCGGGGAAAAAATCGGACAGGCATTTGATCATTTCAGCGATGCCGCCCAGCGCCTGGGAGTGTATACCAGTTGGGATTATACAGAAATTTTAGAATCACTGGTAAAAGAATGGAATATTGGAAACATCAGCCAACTCAATGATAAAGCGGAAAAAGCAAGGGACTACCTGATGGCATTACCAGAAAGATTTAGGAAAGTAGCAGGAAGAAGCCAGAAAGTGCCGTTGGAGTACCAGTTTAACTGGATCAAATAAGAAGCCCCCGCCACCCAAGTGGGGTCTGAAGCAATAAAATTGTTGAAGCTTCTATTTTATGGTTACGGATGGAAATGATTTCCTTACCCTGCCCCTAACAATCGCTCAAACTAATCGGGATATTTATTGCCAGGCCTCCGTCCGCAGTTTCCTTGTATTTGCTGTTCATATCCAATGCGGTATTCCACATGGTTTTTATCACTCCGTCCAGACTTACTTTGGCGAAATCGGGAGAGCTTTGTAAAGCCAATTGACTGGCAGTGATGGCTTTTATTGCGCCCATCGTGTTTCTCTCAATACATGGTATTTGTACCAGTCCTCCTATCGGATCGCAGGTAAGTCCAAGGTGATGCTCCATGGCAATTTCAGCAGCCATTAATGTTTGACGCTGTGTACCACCCATGCATTCCGTAAGTGCAGCAGCCGCCATCGCGCTACTTACTCCGATCTCTGCCTGGCATCCACCCATTGCCGCGGATATGGTAGCGCCCTTTTTAAATATACTGCCTATTTCCCCGGCTGTTAATAAAAACCTGATGATCGTATCATCATTGTTACCTTCGCAAAAACTTATATAATACTGGAGGACCGCGGGAATAACACCGGCGGCGCCATTCGTAGGCGCTGTAACTACCCTTCCAAAAGAAGCGTTTTCTTCATTAACTGCCAGGGCAAAGCAACTTACCCAGTCCAACGTATATTTAAAATCGTTTCCCCCCTTCCTTATGGTAGCTATCCAATTGTCGTACCCCGTGTAAGGACGATCATTGATTAATCGCTTATTCAACTGGAATCCACGGCGTCTTACATTCAGCCCTCCGGGCAGGATGCCTTCCGTATGACACCCCTTGAAAATGCATTCCTTCATCACCGTCCAGGTATTCAATACCTGTTCCCTTATTTCCTTTTCCGTTCTCCAGGTCAATTCATTTTCCATCACCACTTCACTGATACTCATACCCGTTTTCATACACCAATGTAAAAGATCATTCGCGGTATTGATTGGGAAAGGCAGTATTGGTTCGTTCTTTCCGGTTGCCGGTTCATCTTCCTTTATTACGAAACCACCTCCAATTGAATAATAAGTCTCGGCCAATGTTTGTTCGTTATGTAAAATCACTAAAAAGGTCAATGCATTCGGATGAAAAGGTAATGACTCGGTAAATAAAAATTCAATATCCTCTGAAGGGTCAAAATCAATTTCATGCCGGTCACCCAGCAATAATTTCTTCCCTGCATTGATTGCGTTCATTTTGGTCCCAATCATATTTACTGCAAAGGTTACCGGGTTGCAGCCGCTTAAACCCAGTTGAACCGCCACATCGGTTCCATGGCCAATGCCTGTTTTTGCGAGTGAGCCGTAAAGTAATACCCTGATATTTTTCACCTGCTGTAAAATATTCTTATCTTCCAGGGATCGTAAAAAACGCAGGGCTGCTTTCCATGGTCCAAGCGTATGACTGCTGCTGGGACCAATGCCGATCTTGAACATATCAAATATGGAAATGGCTTCGTGGCTCAAGGATGGCGATTATTAATTATTGAACATTTAATAATTCGATATCAAAAACAAGGTTCGAATTGGGTGGAATAGCTGCACCACTTCCTGCACTGCCATAACCCAAAGAAGGAGGTATGTATAATATAATTTTGCCTCCTTTTTGAACTAAAGGGATACCGATTTGCCATCCTGTGATTAACTCACCGAGTGCAAATGTAACACCTGTGGCATTCGAGTCAAACGGAGTAGCAGAGCTGATTATTCTTCCACTGTACTTAACCGTGACGTCGTTACAAACAGCCGGTGCGGCACCGGATCCTTGTGTAATTACCTGGTAAAAAATTCCACTTGGATGTTGTGTATACACGACAGCGTTGGCATCCAGGGTAGCCTTTAAATTAGCGACCTCAGCGGCATTTGCTACCACCGTAGGCGTAGTATAAGGGCATTTACTGGTTTTCTTGCAGGCCGCTAATACCAGGGGCAAAGCCAGCATAATAAAAAACTTCTTTCGCATGTTGATTTTTAGTTAATGATTATTTGTTTGATGGACGGATTTTTTTTCTTTTGATTTCAATTCCTTATATAATTGTTCATTCAATTCCCACTTATACTGCATCCTGAAATAGGCATAAAAAATGACCACGCCTGTAATTGCAATTAATGCGGTTAAGAACATGCCCGGTGATGTTGCTGATATTTTCATATACCAGTCGGGGATGAAAATCCTTACAAATATCACCAACAAAATGATTGGAAGACCAAATAATAGTGCCATGGGAAATCCCCTCGTAAGCTTGCTAATAAAGGTATTTTCGGTTTCCCTGTTGAGTTCCCAATATCGCAGAAACGCTACTTCTTTTTCACTGAGCATTTTGCAAAGTTAACCAATTAATAGATTGTAGTTTTGCAAATTGAGTAATATTAAGTAGGTTTGATTCATTCAATTATGCATTTGTGAAAATAGAACAACTTATAGTTCAATATTTGTACATCAGTAAAAGGGTGACCCTGCAGGGAATTGGCACTATTGACCTGGATCCCTCGGTAGTATTGCCGGCCGAAAATGATAAAGACAAGGCGTTTGTAATGCCTGAAAATGCGTTTCAATTTGAATACAATTTGAAAGCGGGCGAAGATGAGGGACTGGTTAATTATATTGTGCAGCATACCAGGAAAATATTGCCCCTTGCATCCGCTGATCTTGACTCTTACGCTATGCTGGCAAAACAATTCTTAAATATCGGTAAACCACTTGTTATGGAGGGTGTAGGTACTATTCATAAAAATCAGCAGGGAGATTACCAGTTCACCCCTGGTGTTTTCATTACACCCAAAATTGATGATTATCCCAAACAGCTAAGAGAAAAAAGAGATGAAAGTGTATCCTTTGAAAGTGAGGCCAGGGTAAATAATAGCCGTAGAAATCTCCTGGTAGCTATTAGCGCATTGGTAATTATACTCGTAGGCCTGGGGGTCTATTACCTGTTAATGGGCAAAAAAACTAACCAGTCCGGAACTGTGTCAAATATCGAAGCGAAAGCGGATACAACCAGACCTGATACACTTAACAAAACAGGTATTGACACCCTTGTTAATACTATTGCTCCCATCAATAACACTGATAGCTTTAGTTTTATAATTGTAATAAAAAATTACCCCACATCCGGGGAGGCACAACAGGCATTTAAAAGACTCAGCAAGTATGGCCATAAGCTGGTTGTACTGCAGGTAGATTCTTTCCTTTATCAATTAGCCATGCCTTTTAAGACACCACTGTCAGATACTTTAAGGGCCAAAGATTCGCTGGCCAGGTTTTTTGGCGGCAACCCCTATGTAAAATTTTAATCCCTGTAATTTTTCAAGCCCGGTAAGCTGACAACGCACATGACAAAAATACAATTTCGAAAGGCTTTTCCTGCATTTTGGTTATTGGTGCTGATTGACCTGGTAGCAATCTCTTTTAATTTTTCGTGGTTGGATTCTATTTCAAAACCCCTCCTGATGCCTGCCCTGCTGATTATATTGGTTTATGCCGGAATTGCATCAACAGGCAGGAAACTCATTGCAACAGGGCTTTTTTTTTCGTGGCTGGGCGATGTATTTTTATTATTTGAATCCGGCGAGGCCCTGTTTTTCATAGCAGGACTAGTAAGTTTTTTGATTACTCATATCTGTTATATTATTTATTTTCTTTCAGCCAGGTCCTCAGCACACTCCCTGTTAAAAAAGCAACCTGTTTATATTTTATTGATCCTGTTGTATGGGACCGGACTGGTATGGTTGCTCTTTCCCTATTTAGGCGGGTTAAAGGTGCCTGTCATCCTTTACGCTGCTGTTATTTGCAGCATGTTGCTTTGCAGCATTCATATTTACACTAAAGTAAAAGGGCCTGCCAACAGGTATTTTGTATCAGGCGCAGTATTATTTGTATTGTCGGATTCCATACTGGCGATCAATAAATTTTACCAGCCCCTACCCCTTGCCGGTACCTGGCTCATGCTAAGTTACTGTGCAGCCCAATATTTTATCGTGCGGGGGGAATTGGAGGGAGAAGGGAATATGGGGTATAGGAAGTAAGTAACGCAGACAGGGTATATAAAGCAGATAAGGTTAACAGGATATATACTATCATTTCCGGACTCTTCGGAACCAGGTAGATCCATTAGATTTAAAACAAAAGACCGCCTTAAAATTTTACTTTTAAGACGGCATCCTGTTTTGCTGGTATCCGGGTATTTGAAAAAGATTATGTGTACTTCATTTATTTATTATTGAGTGGATAATATCAATAATGACAGAACTATCCTATAAGGATCTTCACGAAATTTAATCCCGCCAGGGTAGCATTAGATTCTGATTCGGCCCGGAATAAGTCATGAGGTGCATCCCAAATTATTCAGAGCACCATTACTTTTCCATTATAGAGTCTTTCTCCCCGGCCTTGTATATTGAGCATGTACATACCTTTACTCAATGCCTTGTCTATTTTATAGGTGTTTCCTTCTTTGGTCAGCATTACCTTTTGTGAAGACATTTTTTTGCCGTCCATGCTATAGAGCTCAATAGAACCATTGCCCGGTACCGCACCCGAAGCCTGAACATAAATATAATTTCCCCGAACATAAGGTACTGCTTTAAAGCCGGCGCTCATATTCATTTTCACCTGTATGGTTTTGAACTCATTTCTTTGCCCGTCCTTATCAGTTTGCGACATACGGTAATAGCTAAGGCTAAAGGGTTGCGGGTCTGTAAAGGAGTAATTGTGTTCAGCCGTTCCAATTGCTTTGGTTGCATTGACAGTGGTCAATGATTCGAATCTCCGGCCATCTATACTTTTTTCAATGGTGAAGAGGCCATTATTCATTTCATTGGAAGTTCCCCATTCCAGCAACACATTTTTTTGAACAGGCTTGCCGCGGAAATAAAGCCAAGTAACAGGAACCGGGGTACAGGCGCCTGAAGGCGAGGTGATGATTATTCCTGCAGTACTTAATGCTCCGTCAGTGGTAAGTGCCCTTCCGTTAAGGGTTACACCTGTCGTCAGGTCAATGGCTCCATTATTGACAATAACTGTTCCGTTGAAAATCGAATTGTCATGTATCCCTACGGCACCATCTACAACCCAATATACATTTTTTGCCTGCGCTGAGTTGATCAACAAAACTTTTGAATTCACCAAAGCATTCATGGCACCTTTTATCTTAATTACAAATACGGCATTAGCAGAACCTTGTGCATTCAGGTAAAGTGAATCTGTAAATGTTACAGCACTATTCATAATGTATGTATGGGGCGTAAGCACAAGGTTGCTTCCAAACTGTGCAGGAAATAACAACTCAATATCGGGAGGGAGCAGGTTGAGATAGTCATAAGCCGCCACGAGATCTGTTGAAGCATCTGCCGTAGTACCATCTTCGCTCGGATGAATGGAACCATTTACAAGCAATGCATCAAAACCGGTAGTTAACCCAACATTCGTTCCAACATCACCAGTAACATTGGTGGTGCCACTGTTTGCAACCGATCCGTTTCCCGAAAATAATGCAAAGCAGTCCGCTGCTCCAAGAACAGGCGCAGCCGGCCCGGCCAGTAAAGGACTTCCGCAACCGGTAGGTGTATATGCCAACACACCGTCCACCGCAATGGCCCCTGAGGTAGATAGTGCCCTTCCCTGGAGTGTATCATTCACATTCATACTGATCGCACCATTATTGGCGATAATAGTTCCCACCATAAAAGTTTCAGAAGCGATATTGACCGCTCCTTCAATTTTCCAAAACACATTGCAAGCCAATGCTTCATTGATCAATTTTACTTTGGATGCAGCGTTTGTTGAAAAGGCCGCAGAAATTTTAAAAATAAATACGGCATTTGCATTTCCCTGCCCATTTAAAGTAAGAACCGAGCTCAAAACCGTTTCGCCCGCTATATCATACACGCCTGCAACCAGGGTATCGCCGTTTCCGAGCAAAGGGGCATGATTGAAATTGGCCGTAGCGTTATTCAGTTGAGTATACGCAAACGCCACATCAGTTGAAGCTTGTAAGGTGGCACCATCACTGCTGTGCATAACACCGTTCACGTTTCCAAAACCAGTGTTGGAGCCACTGTTGGTACCTACATTTCCTGTAAGCTGCGAAATTCCGGTGTTGCCTACGGCTCCTACCGTAGTAAAGAGAACAAAATCGGACGCGGTGCCCAGGTTAGGAGCTTGTGCAAAATTTACAAGTGGGGAAAATAATAATGCAAACGCGGTTACAATACAGGGTAACATTTTTTTCATTTAATTGGATTTAAGTTTTGAATTAATAATCACGGTTCAAAGGTGCACCCGATTCACCATTTAATTGTTACACAAATAAGGAAAAATATTATATAATTCACACCTTCTTATGATACTTGATATTGCGATAATGGGATATTGCGATATTGCGATTAAAAATCAACCCTTATACCTTTTCAATTTGAATGTGTATACTATTGCTTTGTCGTGCTATACAATGGATTATTTTGAAAGTTTAAAAAACTGTTAAAGTCTCAGTTTAAGCTATGCCGGTTTATTCATTCATGCAACCGTCCTGAAATACACGCTGTCATCCAATAAATAAGTTATGAAATACACAACTTCCATACTGATCGCAGTAATAGTTTTGAGTTTTGAGTCCTGCAAAAAACAACCGGAGCACCTGAATGAAAATTATATTCCTGTAAATAAGTGCCAGTCTTTTGAAGTGGATGGGAAGATTTTGGTTTGTTGCCTGGATTCTGTTATCCAGGATTCCCGTTGCCCGGTAAATGCAATTTGCATATGGCAGGGAATAGCGGTAGCCCGCTTCTCGCTAAATTCGGAAAATAAAAATCATATCATCACACTTGCTACTACTAACTTCCCACCATACAATAAGGAAGCTATTGTATCCGGATTCAAAATTGAATTTAAGAACCTATTACCTCAACGGGAAATGGGTAAACCGTTTAATTACCATGACTATGTCGCTGAATTAAGAATAACGAGGCCCTGATGGTGAATGGGCAATGAGCAAGGGGTAAGGGGCAATGGGCAATGAGCAATGAGCAATGCGCAATAGGCAATGGACAATTGGGAATAGGCAAATGGCAAAAAACATTCAACTATACAATACACATCATCCGGCAACCATCCATCCAGTATCCAATATCCCCTATCATAGTATCAGGCATCTGTATCCCAAAATCTCAATACCGCAAATAAGTTTCATCCTTCGGACAGGCCATATAGAAGCCATGTACACTTAGTATACCTGTCATATACATATCATAGGGAAACCTATACATGGCTACCCCGGCCGGCCCTTCCGGATATGTGACAAAAAGCGCTAACAAGTTTTAAACAAACAATTCTTCAAACAATGAGTTTTGCATTTGAAATGGAACAATTGTCTCAGGCAATTGCAAAATAAATAGGCAAAAAAGAATGGCGGTATAACAAACCAGGTAGAAAAATGATCTGCAAGATTTACGAAGCATAAGCGGGTGCTTGCACTTAAGGGCATTCCCGCTTGGCAGACTTTTAATCTCAGTACGGAGGTCATTTTCTTATCCAAATAATTCAACCGCATAGGAATGAAATGCTTATAAATTATGTAGAAATTGTGCCCCAACAGGCCTTAAGAAGTGCCTGGAAATTAAAATTTTAAATATTTCCAAAAAAAAATCATTACAATGATTTTTACATATTTCGTGGCATGTCAGCCATTCATTTGTAGAAATACTACTACAATAGCCGATGTTCTTTAGCTACTACTTACCGAATTTTTATGTTTTATATTGCGCTCTTATTAAAACGTTTTTTAGCAGCCATGTTAAAACCGCCGGATGCGGAATGAAATTTGTCCTGATAAACAGCTTCCAGGCGGGTATTCTATATAAGATCCATAATTCTATATACTATGAATAAATCTTTACCTTATTGCGGCCCAACCGGAAATTCAATAAAAACTTCCTGCGAGTTGTCTGCCCGGGCCCTTGCTTTAAATTATGCAGCCATCAATCACTACCCGATAATTCCGGCGATTTTAGCCTTTATCCTGTTTGAATATTCAACCAATACAGGTTTCCTATTACTCAGGTTTTACCTGCCGTAAATTTCCCCGCAATAGTTGCGATTCTGCCATTTAGAAAAATGTTCCTCCAGCAAAAAGGGTAAAAATATAAACCGGCTCCCAATTAATTCAATAAGATCAATTGACATTTTGTATCCTTCGAAAATTCAATATCAAAATCATGTTTAAGAAATTCTGCCTTATTATAATCTTTCTGACAGGGATTGTTTTTAATGGCAGAGCTCAGAATATTACTAATTATTTTTTCGCAGCATCTGCCGGAAACTTTACCAACATAGTTAACGGTATATTACCCGTTTCCGGTGGAGGAACAGCGGATGAAGGCTATGGGAATGGAATTCCAATAGGCTTTGATTTTTGGTATATGGGTGTTCGATATACGACCATTTCAGCAAGTTCAAACGGATGGATCACTCTTGGCGCCGACATCACCAATGCAACTCCGGTTAACAGTCTTAACAGCGGAGGTGTACGACCTGTATTAGCTCCGCTATGGGATAACCTGGATGCTCAGTTAACCAGCAACATTACTTATGTAACAACAGGAGCCGCCGGCAGCAGGGTATTTACAATACAATTTCTTGCAATGAAATGGAGCAGGACCGCATCAGGCAGTACTATGTCCTTCCAGGTAAAACTATACGAAGGAAAAGGAAAGATTGAATATATTTACCGGCGGGAAACAGGTTTGCTAAGCTCTCCGTCCGCATCCATCGGCATTTCCGCAACATCTACCGGGTCCGGTAATTTTTTATCCGTAAGTAGTTCCGGAACCACCGTAAGTTCATCAACAGAGGCAGGCATAACAGCCAAACCTTCAACGGGAAATACGTATTCTTTTACTCCACCGGTACCATTAGTTCCCGGTAGCCTGACGTTCACGGCCATAGCTAACACTTCTATGACATTAAACTGGACGGATCTTTCCTCAAATGAAACAGGATTTCTTATTTATAGATCCGCTGATGGGGTAAATTATACTTTTGTAACCCAAACCGCAGCTGATGCTACCACGTCTACCCAAACCGGATTAACAGCGGCCACAAACTATTTTTGGAAAGTATACTCAGTTTCAGAGGGGGGATTCAGCAGCACTGCGCTTAGCGGCACACAGTCAACCACCTGTACGCTAAGCGCTCCAACAGTTACAAGCCCTGTCAATTATTGCCAAAATGCAACTGCAATCCAGTTGACGGCCACGGGAACAAGTCTTTTATGGGGTGCTGTAGTGGGTTCAGTTGGGGGAACAACCCCTTTAGAAACAACAATTGCTTATAATGACAATAATTTTAGTAGCAAGAAGACAAATTTTACTACCACCTCGGCAAATGTAATAATTACCTCTGTTGATTTTTATATTCCGGCATACCAGGCTGTAAGTGGTATGGTAATATCAATTTATAATAGTGGTGGCACCATCATTGCTACTTCTACCACCAATACAACATCAGGAGGAGCTTCTTCCACTACAAAGATCACCAATACTTTCAACTATACCATTGCAGCGGCAGGAGATTACAGTATCGGGGTTTCAGCAGGTACGGGAAATATCGGAGCCGATAATCCGGGGTTTCCGATATCGGAAATAACGGGGACTATAAATATTAGCGGTGTTTCAGTGGCAGGTAACAGGTGTTTTAACAATATTCAGTTTACATCAGCAACCAGTTCCATAGCACCCACTCCTTCTACGGCATCTGCCGGCTCTGTTAACTACTTTGTAAGCCAAACGGTAGGTGGTTGCAAAAGTCCGCAGGCAACTATTACGGTTAACGTAACATCCCCAAATATATCGCAAATCCCTGCTGCAAACCTGGTTGCAAATTATAAATTCAGTGGTAATGCGAATGATGCGTCCGGCAATAATACCGGAACGCTTCAAAACAGTCCTGTACAAACTGCGGACCGATTTAATATTACAGGCGGAGCCTTTAGTTTTAATGGCACTACTCAATATGTTTCAACCGCCAACGCTTATGCAACCCCCACTGATTTCACTATCTCAATTTGGTTTAAGACAAATACAACTGTGGGCGGAAGATTAATCGGGTTTGGAAATGCCCAAACCGGGTTAAGTGGAAATTACGACCGCCATATCTATATGAATAACGCCGGACAGATCTATTTTGGTGTTTATCCCAATACTGTTGTTACAATTAATTCAGCTCTCTCCTATAATGATAACAACTGGCACCTTGTAACTGCTACCCTATCTTCCTCTGCCGGTATGGCATTGTACGTAGACGGGGCGCTTGCCAGCGCCAATCCTTCAAATACAGCGGCGCAGAATTACACCGGTTACTGGAGAATAGGATACGATAATAATAATGGGTGGACATCCCAACCTTCCAGCTATTACTTTAACGGAAGCCTGGATGATGCATTGATTTATAGCAGTGCCCTCAGCGCTGCGGAGATAGCTACTTTATATCTATCTCCAGATGGCGCAGGAAACAACGGTCCTGCTTGTATAGGATCAGCTATCAGCCTCAGTGCAACCACTGTAAGCGGGGGAACCTATTCCTGGTCCGGGCCTGGTTTTACGTCTTCTTCACAGAACCCGACATTTACCTACTCAGCCGCAAATGCGGGTACATATACCCTCCAGGTATCCGTGGCCGGCTGTTCTGAAACTGCTTATACAAATGTGATAGCTACTACCATTCCAGGACAATGGACAGGTAAAATAAACACTGATTGGGCAAATGCCGGCAACTGGTGTACAGGTGTGGTGCCAGGAGTTTCTACGAATGTCACTATCAGTTCCGGGGCAACCAATATGCCTTCGATCATTAGCAGTGTAGCCTGTAATAATCTTACGATCAATACAGGAGCCACGCTTACAACTTCTGTAGCGGGCACTTTGAATATTGCCGGAACGCTAACCAATAATGGAACCATCACCAATGGAGGAACTACAAATTTTAATGGGACCACCGGCCAGCAAACTTTTTCGGGCTTATCTTCCTTCTATAATTTAACGCTTACTAATTCCGGTGGCCTTTTATTGCCAGCCGCTATCACCATTAATAATAACCTGTTGATTTCTGCAGGCACACTGGATGCAAATAATTTCAATATCATCGCTAAGGGTAACTGGACTAATAATGTGTCTGCAACTGCCTTTACAGCAGGAACCGGAACCATAACTTTTAATGGATCAACTGCCCAGATAATCGGCGGCACTTTTGCAACCGTTTTTAATAATCTCACGCTTGCAAATACTGTAAGCAAGGTTACTTTAAGTGTGAATACCAGCATCGCAGGCAACCTTTCCGTATCGGGCGGAACATTTGACCTGGCGGGCTTTACAGCCGATCGCGCCACAGTCGGTGGTACGCTTACAGTAGCTAACAATTCAACTTTAAAGATCGGCGGAACCAATACTTATCCAATCAACTATACTATAAATACACTGGTTGTAGCGAGTACGGTTGAATATTCCGGTACCAGTCAAACGGTCGCGAACCAATT
>JBDTWP010000132.1:0-14950 GCA_040006615.1 Ferruginibacter sp. | reverse complement strand
ATAAGTTAGGTGGTATAGCAACTTTTATGCGTACCACCTTAAGGCATCCTTCCTTTTGTGCCGGATGGAATGCCATCGTACAAGCCGACCTGGCAAATGACCTTGATGTAGTAAATACCGATGGATTAACCTTTGCAAAATGGTCGGCTGCCGTTGTTATGTTTGTGAATGATAGTAATAAAGAACTGCTAAGTTTTCTTGGCTTATTCGAGGAATTGTTGGTACCTGCCACAGCAAGGACATCTGCAGACATATTACAATATCTGGTGGAGACCAGGTTAATGATGCAGCCGGCTGATAAAGACATGATCGTTATGCTTCATGAAATAGAATATGAACAATCCGGAATGAAAACTAAAATAGAAAGCAGTTTAATAGTAAAAGGTGAAGATCATTTGCGAACAGCTATGGCAAAAACGGTGGGGCTGCCATTGGGTATTGCCGCCAAATTAATTCTGAACGGAACCATTCAACTTACCGGGCTTCATATCCCCACCACAAAAGCAATCTACGAACCGGTTTTAAAAGAATTGGCAAAGGCTGGTATCTCCTTTACAGAAAGACAAGTATGAAGAATCTTCTTCATTACATATAAATCTTTTGTATTTATCGTATGGGTTCTTGTTTTGACTGAAAATAAATAGTTATGGATGTAAAAATCACGCAATAACTACCATTCTTTAAATGAATTATTGTTTGCGATATTGCGCCTCCGATAAGGAGGCTCCGCACCGGAATGTCACTGTTAATACTATAACAGAACCTGTAACCGAAATTAAACTGCTTACCGGCCTGTTAAGAATTTTTTTAACTCCGCCACTCCTTCCGTTGCAGTTTTTTCAATAAAAGTAAGATTCGGATAATTTTCCACTACCGGGATCTTTTTGTCAATGATGAATTTAGGAAGATTTGGGGGTGCATATTGTAACAAAGACGCGGCAGGATAAACCTGCAACGAGGTACCAACTACTACAAAATAATCGCAGTCGTACATAATATTCACTGCTTTTTCCATCATTGGAACAGCTTCTCCAAACCATACTATATGAGGCCGGAGCTGAGCTCCATCTTCGGCTGTATCTCCTAATTTGATATCTCCCAGGATTTGGTACATCTTTGTATCATCCCTTTCACTCCTCATTAAAAATATCTGGCCATGTAAATGGACAACCTTGGTTGAGCCGGCCCTTTCGTGAAGATCATCAATATTTTGGGTAATGATGGTTACATCAAAATCCTTTTCCAATTCAGCAAGGCCAATATGTGCAGCATTGGGTTTTGCCGCAGCTACGTCTCTCCTCCTGTCGTTGTAAAAATCCAGTACCAATTGAGCATTTTTTTCCCATCCCCCGGGGGATGCTACTTCATACACATCATAACCGTTCCATAAACCATCGCTGTCGCGGAAAGTCTTTAATCCACTTTCAGCGCTGATACCAGCACCGGTGAGTACTACAATATGCTTCTTGTTCATTACCCAAACTTACGGATTCCGAAGATTGCTTTTTAAATATTTTAATCTTTTGAAAATAATTAACCCGCCAATAGTGATCATTAACAATGGCCAAATTGATATGAGCGCTACGAAGAGATCTGCAATCCAATCAGCCCCTGCTTTGAAAGCATTAGTGATACGGTTTAAAAATGAAGGACTTAAATCTACAGGTTTAAATCCATCGAAAGGCTGATAAAAAGTTAGATTAATGGTACTGAAAGCTGATTGATGGGAAAGGTATTCAACACGGCCTGCAGCGGCTTCAATTTCTTCCTGGATACTATTGATTTCATTTTGCACTTTTAGCACTTCTTCCATGTTTTTCGATGCTTTCAGGAAATCAAGGTATTTTAAACGAACCTGTTTTTTCGCTTCCATTCTTGTTCTTGTATCAATTACCTCCCCCGTCACATCCTGGCTGGTAATCATGCGCTCCAATATTTTCACATCACCGGCAGGCAGATCGTTCATCATGCCTTCAAACTGCTCAACCGGCACTTTTATTGAAAGGATAGTTTCTGATTTTTCATCCGTAAGATTTTGTTCTTCCTGTGCAATATAACCACCATTTTGCCTGATTATAATATGAATACGCTCGTTGTATTTCTTAAAGTCCTTTACCTCAAGTCTTACTGTTGCGGTTCTAATGATTTTTTTATCCCAATCTATATGTGTGGCAGGTTGCGGAAGTGATCCTCCCGCAATCGTATCCTTCTCTTCCTGTTTTAAATTGCTGGCTGGTATTTTTTGTTTTACTTCACTATTATCCGTTGTGGGAGACTGCTCTTCCTTTCCAGGTTTTGATAAGGTCACAGCCTGATCCAGTTCCTTTTTTGAATTGTAATCGCAGGAAAATAAAACGGATGAAAATAATAAGGCGGAGAAAAATAATCGGGGATTCATAACAATGAGTTTTATGTTAACAGATGCTCATTGATACAAATTTCATAAAAAAAGAAACCGTATATAAATGTTAAATGAAAAACAAAGAAATTAAATTATAAAAAAATCATCCATTTATTGACCTGGGTCAGCAATTCTGCAAGCGATAAAGTGGCCTCAACTTCATTTACCTTTTATACCCAATATACCTTATTTACCTTACTTACCTTAATCCAGTCAGACACAACTTCATCCCTTCTCCCCCGCCAGTTCCATCACTACCTTCCATTCTTCGTCTGTGACCGGCTGTACAGATAACCTGCCTAAACGAACCAGGGCCATTTCATTCAAACGCCTTTCTGCTTTTACCTGTGCCAGGGTAACAGGGCGATTTAATTTACTTACCGGTTTCAGATCAACTGCTACCCATGCATCATCTTCCGTAGTGGGATCCTGGTAAAATTCCTTTGCCACTTTAGCAATACCTACAATCTCCGTTCCTTCATTGCTGTGATAATATAATACCTGGTCTCCCTTCTTCATGGCTCTTAAATGAATTCTTGCAGCGTAATTTCGTATACCATCCCAAATTGTATGCTTGTCTTTCACTAACTGCTCCCAACTGTATTTTGAAGGTTCGGATTTTACCAACCAATATGCCATGATTTATATTTTAAAAAATGAAAAATAAATTTATTAAATCTAATGGATAGAACTATCTGATTCTAAATTACGTAAATTAAGGTAATTATAAAAAACACTACTAACCGTAAATATCCAGGTGCAGTTCCTGAATAAATGAAAAAGGCACTATCATATATTCTACTCTTTGTTTATACAACGCTGCTGGTAAAGCCTGTCTTGCCATTCATCAATGATTTCGCCTCACACATTTTTAATTATTCTGAACATATGGCAACAGTCCATTTTGAAAATGGCAAATACCATGTTCATTATGAATTGCAGCAAAATACAAAAAAAGCCAATCCACAAAAAGACCCAGGCATCCTAAAAAAAGATGTTTCCGGAAATGAATATATCATTAACAAAGAGTCCACTAGTCTTACCTTCATTCATATTCTGCAAAAGCCCTATTCTATTTTCACCGTTGATATGGTAAGTGCTTTTCTTACCGATGACTACCCACCACCAAAGGCCCAGGTTGCAATCTTTATTTTTGAATTCAATTGTTTTCAACTGGGTTGACGCGTATTAAGCATCAATTGTAGTAAAATTTATCTTAAGGGCAATTTTACATTATAATATAATCAGTGCCGGCTCATCCGTTTTGTTAGGAATAGCTGTTTGCAATTGTGTTCAAAAAGACGCCAGGGAATTCTATTCCAAAAAATTACAACTCAAATTTTTGACCAATGAAATATCGGTATAAAAGGATTCTGATATGTTCTTCTTCCCTTTTATTTAATTTCTTAATAGCCTCCTATGCTCAAACAAGCATCAAAGGAAAAGTGGTAGATGCCCATAGTCGTCAGCCACTGGAAAGCGCGTCCATATCGGATTCCAACGCTTCGGGCATAAATGCAACTACTGATCAAAATGGCAATTTTTCTATAAAACCAGGCATGGATTCCTTCACCCTCTTAGTTTCCGCCATTGGTTACAAGACTATTTCATTTTACATAAAAGGGAAAGAAAACATTAAAATTGAAATGCAACCATCCATAATTGATCTGAAATATGTAGTATTAGAAACGAATCATCCGACTAAGTTTACCACTGTCAGTAAAATTGACCTTGATTTAAAACCTGTTCGCAATACCCAGGAATTATTGAGACTGGTACCAGGCCTCTTTATTGCCCAGCATGCAGGTGGCGGTAAAGCCGAACAGATTTTTTTACGTGGATTTGATTGTGACCATGGAACAGATGTACAACTAAGTGTAGATGGAATGCCGGTTAATATGGTGAGCCATGCGCATGGACAGGGCTATGCAGATGCACATTTTATTATACCCGAAACAATTAATTCGGTAGACTTTGGGGCGGGCCCCTATTATACCCAGCACGGCAATTTGAATACTGCCGGGTATGTTGCATTTTCCAGTCTTAATAATATCGACAAAAGTACACTGCAGGTTGAAGGGGGGCGCTACAGCACTGTTCGCGCCCTCGCGATGATTGATCTGCTAAAGAAGAATAAGGACAAACAAAGCGCCTATATCGCTTCCGAATATTATTATACCAACGGACCTACCATAAATAATCAAAATTTTAACCGCTTCAACATTTTTGGAAAATACAGTTTTGCAATTTCAGATAATACGCAATTGACCGCCTCAGTTTCTGCCTTTAAAAGCAAATGGGATGCTTCGGGACAGGTACCAAACAGGGCGGTTGAAAGCGGCCTGATCGATCGCTTTGGGTCAATTGATCCTTCGGAAGGTGGTAATACAGAAAGATACAATGCCAGCCTGGTTGTGTCCCGTCAATCTGGAAAAGGAATAAATTGGGAGAACCAACTCTTTTACAGCCGGTATATCTTCAACCTGTTTTCAAATTTCACTTTTTTTGCTAATGACCCAGTAAATGGAGATGAAATAAACCAGGCGGAAAGCCGCAATATAATTGGATATTCATCTAAACTTGATAAGAAATATGCTGCGGGTAATTGGTTGATGCATTCAATATTTGGGGCAGGTTTACGGCACGATGCAACCAATGACAGCAAATTAGCCAATACAGCTAAGCGCCGGTTTTTAGGATATGTAAAACTGGGGGACATAAAAGAAACGAACCTGTTTGCATATGCACATCAGCAGGCAAGTATAGGGAAATGGCTCTTCGATGCCGGCGTTCGTTATGATTACCTGCATTTTGATTATTCTGATAAACTAAATACCCTGCAAATGAAAGCACGGGGAAAATCCATTATTAGTCCCAAATTAAACATACAATATACGGTTAATTCAATGGTTCAGCTATTTGTCAAATCGGGAAAGGGATTCCATTCTAACGATACAAGAGTGGTGGCAATGAACCAGGGAAAGGAAATTTTACCCGCGGCCTATGGCATTGACATTGGTGTTGCATCAAAACCAACGAGGAATTTGTTTCTTTCAGTTGCTGTATGGAATCTTTACCTCGACCAGGAATTTGTATATGTGGGCGATGATGGGAATGTAGAGCCAAGTGGCAAAACAAAAAGGGAAGGGATTGATTTTATGGCCCGCTACCAGTTTGGCAAGAGCCTATTCGCTAATGCGAATGTAAATTTTACAAAGCCAAGAGCAAGGGGAGAAATCAAAGGGCAGGATTATATTCCGCTGGCCCCTACGGCTACAAGTACCGGAGGTTTTTTTTACAAAACCATGAATGGATTTAATGGCAGCGTTACCTACAGGTATATCAGCAGCAGGCCCGCCAATGAAGATAATTCCATAGTGGCAAAGGGATATACTTTACTGGACGGTTCCATTAACTATACCAAATCAAAATACGAAATAGGACTAGCCTTAGAAAACATCTTCAATATAAAATGGAACGAAGCCCAGTTTGCAACAGATTCGAGGTTAATGAATGAACCAGCTACTATTTCAGAATTAAATTTTACACCCGGAACGCCATTTTTTGTAAGATTAAAATTCGCAGTATTTTTTTAATTTCGGAACTCCTTACCTGTCGCGAATAAACCATTGGTTTACCTTATTTCCGGGAAAAACAAAAACGGGTTTTGAGGTGAATGGCCTCGGGTATTCAAATTCAAGTCTTTCAGTCTTTTACTTTGAGGCTTCACTCCCACCCGCCCGCGAGAACATCGGCAATATGCATGGTTTTGATCGGAAGGCTTTTACCTTTGATATAACCATCAATATGCATAAGGCAACTTAAATCTGTGGAAATAATGTATTCAGCCTTTGTAGCGAGCGCATTGGTCACTTTTTGATCGGCCATTCCAATTGATATTGCGTCAAACTTTATGGCGAATGTTCCGCCAAAGCCACAGCAGGTTTCCACATCGTTCATCTCCACGATTTCCAAACCTTTTACATTGCGTAATAATGTACGAGGAGCTTCTTTTATTTTGCATTCTCTTAATGCGGCACAACTATCGTGGTAGGTGGCCCTGGCATTTAATTCAGCGCCAAAATTTTCGATCTTCAGCACATCCGTTAAAAATTCGGAGAATTCATAGATGCGTTTACCTAAATTCTTTACCTGGCTAAAGGCAGATGAGTTTTCAAAGAGTTTACTATAATAATTCCTGACAAAGCCTACACAACTTGCGCTGGGTGCTACAATGTAACTGGTATTGTCAAAATCAGATAAGAATTTGCTGCATACCTCTCTCGCCTCATCCCAAAAACCCGCGTTGAAAGCCGGTTGGCCACAGCAGGTTTGATTGGTGCTGTAGTCCACTTCACAACCAGCCTTTTCCAATACTTTTACCATGTTAAAAGCCGTTTGCGGGTAAAGTTGGTCGATAAAACAAGGTATAAACAGTTGAACTTTCATGTCTTTACCCTCCGCTATGGCAGAAGATTTAGATTTAAAGTGATGAAATATTATTTAGTCCCCTGCCGCTGCTTTCTTCTAATTGTCAAATAGTTTTTTGAGAGATGGACGTAGTGCCCGGGACTATGCCGGAAGTGACAAATGAGTTCTTCAGTGAAACCATCTTCAATGCGGCAATGGCCGCTTCTTCACCTTTATGTCCATGACGGCCACCCGTTCTTTCATCTATTTGTTGCTGATTATCAACTGTTAATACTCCAAAGATCGTAGGTACTGGTAACGACAAATTCAGTTGCACAATACTATCTGTCACCGCTTTGCATACATAATCAAAATGGGGGGTGTCCCCTCTTATTACACAAGCCAGCGCTATAAATGCATGCGGCCTGTCATCCTTATATTTATAGGCTTCCCAATAACTTCTAATACAAAATGCAATCTCAAATGCACCCGGGACAGTAACAATTTTATAATGCACCCCGTTTTCTTCAAATACTTTTTTGCATCCGGCTTCCAGCTTATCAATAGATTCAGCATTCCATTCTGTACGTACAATAACTATACAGGCATCCTTTGGTATGTGGATTCCCGTGATATTATATAGATTTAATGAACTGGCAGACATAAATAGTCAGGTATTTGCTTAAAACAATTTCTAAACGGTCACTACGCCAATTATAAAATATGAATTAGAAATCAATTCAATTCCTGACTTTTCTTTTTTTAAAATTCGCGCGTCAAATTTCTAATTATATTGAATCATTCTATTCTTCACTAAGGCTAATCAAATATCCCCAATCTTGCAAGGCTCTTTTCTATATCTGTTATGTGTGCATTTTTGGGAAATGCTTCCTTGTTTTTTTGATAAAGTTCAATGGCCTCCTTTGACTTACCAATTGACTCCGCAAAGGATGCTGCTTTATACAATGATTCTGAAGTCATAAACTCGTCTTTTTCATTTACAGATGCTGCTTTTTTGTAATATTCCAGAGCATCCTCATTCTTTTTTAATTCCGAATACGCATCTCCCAGCATTAGGTAGGTAACTGTTTGGACCTGCGTGGCACTGGTGGAAAATTCTTTTAAATATTTTACAGCTTTATTGAAATCCTTACTGTGCAAATAACAGGCTCCAGCCATAAAATTCGCCCTGTTTCCCGCAGGTGTTCCATCATAGGTAGCCGCTATTTTTATAACACCTGTAGTGATTCCATTTCCACCATTTAATACCAGGTTAATTGAATCTTTGTTAAAGCCTGTTTGCGCCATTTTATCAAATAATTTCTCAACTGGAAAGATCACATCCGCGGATTTTGCCTCTTTCGGTGCAAGAACCAGGTATTTATAACCGATCCAACCTCCAATAACTATTATCAAAGCGCCTCCGACATAAATTATTGGTTTGCTGAATTTCGCCCAAAAACCTATTGCTCTTTCAACTATGTCCTTTGTTTCCACAACCGGCGCTGTTACTTGCTTTTCTGCCATTTTAGTTTGTTTTGCCTCAGCTCCATTCCCCCGATACAGCTTCATTCCTGTCCTGTTTAAGCGACAATTTCTCCAAAAGAGAATGAAAAACGATGAAATCTGTTGGTAGAGGCCTGGCCTGGTTATAAATTAATATTTAGTATTTTACTTTTGAAACATATTTATATATTGACCTGCAATAACTTTCCCAAATCAATCCATGATAAAGGGATAGTCTTCCTGTTTGTATACATCTTTTAATAATTCGTCATCATTCGGCCATGGACTTTCTTCTGCAAATTTTACGCTTTCATCTACCTGTGCCTTTACCCTGCCGTTTATTATTTCTATTTCACCATCGGTTACTTTATATTCTTCTTTTAGAACCTTAAGCACATGATCAATGGGATCTTTCTCTTTATATTCCTCCACTTCATCTTTGGTGCGGTATTTTGCCGGATCACTCATACTATGTCCCTTATACCGGTATGTTTTTACTTCTAATAATGTAGGACCACCCTTTTCCCGGGCCCTGTTTACCGCGCGTAAAATAGAATTGTGTACTTCCTCGGGACTCATGCCATCCACACTGTCGCCGGGCATATCATATGCATCCGCCAGTTTGTAAAGGTCCATCACATTACTGGTACGTGCAACTGAAGTACCCATCGCGTAGTTATTATTTTCACAAATAAATACAACGGGCAATTTCCAAAGCATTGCCATATTAAAAGTTTCATGTAACATCCCCTGCCTTGCAGCACCATCCCCGAAAAAACATAGCGCTACATTATTGGTCCCCTTGTATTGTTCGGCAAATGCCAAACCTGCCCCGGTTCCAATTTGCGCACCTACAATTCCATGCCCGCCGAAAAATCCAACATCCACTCCAAAAAAGTGCATACTTCCACCTTTGCCTTTACTGCAACCGGTAGATTTACCAAACAGTTCAGCCATACAGGATTTAGGTGATACACCTTTAGCTATTGCCAATGCATGATCCCTGTACGCGGTAATGAATTTATCTTCGGGGTTGGTAGCAGTCATGCAGCCTGCTGCAACCGCTTCCTGGCCAATATACAAATGGCAGAAGCCACGAATTTTTTGCATTCCATATAACTGGCCGGTTTTTTCTTCAAAACGGCGCAATAAAAGCATTAATTCGTACCAGTACAGGTAGGTTTCTTTTGAAAACTTTGTAGCCAATGTCTTTTAATTTAGGCGGCAAAGATAAGGGAGAAATCGGGAAATTAAAATATGGTGAAAAGCAGCGGTAAGCAATATGCAGTTAACCGCTGCCAGGGCTCGTTAAATTAATGCAGGAAAGAAGTCCTTAACTATTGGATGTCAGCCATTAACAAACTAATTATTTATCCAATGCCTTGTTTGAAAACAACTCAAAAAGTCGCCCGCCAGTCTGCAATGGTCCTGCATTTTTTGGCAAACCGCAAACAGACTGTAGCTAACAGCTTTTGCATTATCTTGCAACCCCATGGTCAGGCTTTCAAAAATAAACATTACACAATTTAAAAATTACGATATTTCCACTTTTACTTTCACTGAAAGAGTAATTGGTATTTACGGATTGAATGGGAAAGGGAAAACCAATCTGCTGGATGCAGTTTACTATCTCTGTTTTACAAAAAGTTATTCTTCAAAATCTGACCTGTTGAATATTCAATTTGAAAAAGACGGGTTCCGGCTGGAGGGAACCCTGGCATCCGCCCATGTGTCGTACCGCCAAATGGAGGAAATTACCGGCCCGGGAAGGAATGAAGAGCATAACTCCCAAAATGATAAAGAAATTAGAATAATTCATCAAAAGAAACCGGACCAGGTCTTATGTATTTTCAGGGGTGGCGGGAAGAAAGAATTTTTATTAAACGGGGTGCCTTATGGAAAATATTCGGACCATATCGGAAAGTATCCCTGTGTAATGATCGCACCCGATGATATTGAACTGATAACGGGTGGCAGTGAAAATAGGAGACGATTTATTGATACCCTGCTCAGCCAGGTAAATGCTGAATATCTTCAACAGTTAATTATTTATTCCAAAGTATTATTACAACGTAATAGCTTGTTGAAACGTTTTGCCGAATTAGGAAAAACAGATTGGGCATTGCTGGAAGTACTGGACCAACAATTGGTACAACCCGGAAAATATATTCATTCCATCCGTAAAAGCATTACTTTACAAATGATTCCTTTAGTGCAGCAATTTTATAAGAAGATAGCCAATAATGAAGAACTGGTGACACTGCATTATGAAAGCCAGTTAAATAATGCAGATTTTGAAACTGTCCTGGATCAATACCGTGAAAAGGACTTTTTGTTGCAGCGAACCAATGCAGGGATTCATAAAGATGATATCGGTACGAAGTTAAATGGTCATGTGTTTAAAAATATTGCTTCTCAAGGTCAGCGAAAGAGTTTATTATTCGCATTGAAACTGGCGGAATTCGAAATAATAAAATTAAATAAAGGCTACGCTCCTCTCCTGTTACTGGATGATGTCTTTGAAAAATTAGACGACAACAGGATACAGAATTTACTGCATTGGGTATGCAACGAAAATAATGGACAGGTGTTTATTACCGATACTAATAAGGAAAGACTTGAACAAACTTCTATTGCATTGAATACGCCGTTCCAGTTAATCGGGCTAAAATAAAAAACCAGTGCTGGTAATCATAATTTTGGTTAAAATAATACATTCAATATTGAATCAAAATAAAGATTCCCCCGCTTAAATTAATTTATCTTTACACAATGGGAGAATTATCAATACGGGATGCTATCCAGCAATTTTTAAAGCAAAGCCGCCTGAAAGGAAGTGTACAGGCCTTGCAGATCGAAGATGCCTGGGAGCAGATCATGGGGAAAGCTATTGCCAGGTACACAGATAAAATCCAGATCATCAACCAGACATTATTCATTAGTTCCACAGTAGCACCGCTAAGGAATGAATTGCTTTATCAGAAAGAGAAGATTATCGAAAGGGTCAATGATGCATTGGGTGATAAAGTGATCAATGAAGTGGTCATAAAGTGAGACAAGAACCCTGGTAGGCCTGGAAACGAAATCACTCCCTGCAAGTCTTACAGAAAAGTGTCAACGAGTTAAAATGCTTCAAAACCTCCGCAGCGACCGGGCAGGGATTTTAATTTCTCACCCTCGGATCCACCATTCCATAAAATATGTCTGCAAGCAAATTTATCCCTATAAAAATACAGGCGCTAATCAACACCGAACCCATGACAACGGGATAATCTAATTTCTCCAATGCATCAACCGTAATCTTACCGATACCTCTCCAGCCAAAAATATATTCAACAAAAAATGCACCCGCCAATAATTCGGCAAACCATCCTGTAATGGCTGTTACAACAGGATTCAATGCATTTAGCAAAGCATGCCTGAAAATTACGGTTCTTTCCGGAAGCCCCTTCGCATAGGCCGTGCGGATATAATCCTGGCTCATCACATCCAGCATTGAACTTCTGGTAAGTTGAGTGATGATTGCCAGTGGACGTATACCGAGTGTAAATGCTGGCAGGATAAGGTTTTTTAAAGTAAGGTATTTTTCGCCCGTTACTTCGTCGATATCAAACCAACTGCCGGTTAAATTCAAACCAGTAAAGGGATGTAGCACCACACCAAATAAAAATGCGATGATGATGGCCATGAAAAAAGATGGAGCAGATATGCCGGCAATACTTGAAAACACTGCCGTTGTATCCAGCCAACTGCCCTTTTTTACAGCCGCAAGTACACCTAATAAAATTCCCGCAAAAGTGGCAAATATCATTGCGGCAATGGCTAACAGTAAGGTACCGGGTAAGGCTTCCATCAAAATCGTTCCCACATTTTTTTTTGTTTGATAGCTTTTGCGGAGATAAGGCATCTTTAATCCCAGTTTTGTACCGTAACCGACAAAAAATCCATGCAATTCTTTTTTTGCAATATCTTCTTTACTGTGAATACTTATTGGCGAAACATCATTTACATACAATACAAACTGCTTCCATTTTGGCAGATCCAGGTATAAATCCTTCCGGATATTTTCCATGGTTTTTTTATCGCCGGTTTGCCCGACAATCAATCTTGCAGGATCACCAAAGCCCTGGAACATGATAAATACCAATACTACCACTCCAAGCAGTACCAGTATGGAATAATATGATTTTTTTAAAAGATGTTTCAATATGGTGAATAGTCAATACTCAATGGTGAATGATGTATGCCTGACTGGTGATTGGTCAATCGCGAAACACCTGGTTTCCGATAATCTTTAATCATCGCTGTCTACTCATCATTCAATCGCTTTTCGTATATCGGCCCAACTGTATTTTTCCTGTACCACGGACCCTTTCATTTTAAATAAAGTTGGATTGGCCCGGGCTGCGGTCTTTATTGCGGTAGCGTCGCTTGTTAATACAGGCAGGTGGTAATTATTACGTATATTAAAAAATGCATTTACTTTTTCCCTATCCGATGTAATAATAAAAATGGGGTGATTTTCCTGTCTTGCTTTTTGCGACAGGTCACTAAAGGCCGGAGACCACCTGCTGATACCCTCGTTCAGGTTTTGTAAAAAAAATAAATAATACCCGCCCGGTTGACCCAGTATATCTTCTGTTACATCAATCCCGGCAGAATCAACCAGGGAGAAATCATTTATTGCTGCAATATTATTTATTCCCTCCGTTACGAGGGTTTGCTTTCTTTCCGCAAATTTCCAGGTGCTATCGGGTAAATTATTAGTCGCAAATTCTTTTTTTTCTCCATTTTTTTCATACACGAAACTGTATTCATATTTATCGGGAACAGCGTCTGCAGGCATTTTCCGAAGTTCAAGAATATTGTTTCCTTTCTTATAAGGAAGGCAATCTTTTAGTGGCAAATGCTTTAAAACATAGAATTGCAAAAAAGTTGAGCCTGCTATACTAATGAAAACAATTATTCCGCCAAATACTCCTTTAAATAACGGTTGAATATGTCTTTTATAAATGAGGAGGAAAATAATCAGCAGTGACAGGATAATATCCTTAACAAAAGTTTGTACCGGGGTAAGAGGTATACAATCTCCAAAACAACCGCAGGCTCTTATTTTTCCTGTGAATAAAACAAAGCTGGTTAAAAAGGTGAAAAATAAAGTAAGCAATAATAACAAGATCAGCACCATATTTTTTTTCCACCCGATCAATAAGGCAACACCCAAAACTATTTCCAATACAATCATCATTATTGAAAACCATAAGGACTGTCCATGAAGGTAATTCATCAGCCCGGGCAAATATCCGTCGGAGGCCCATACTTCGAAAAACTCCTGCATCTTATAGCCAAGCCCCAATGGGTCAATTGCTTTCACCAGGCCGGAAAAAATAAATAATGATCCTACAAGAATCCGGGAAATCTGTACTGCAATTTTCATATATTAATATTCAGTTTAACAACAAGCAATTTGTGATGAATCGCTTACAACGAACCATCAGACATCAACCTTAAACCACTTTCTTCACCGGATGGATGATCGTATTATCGGTCTGTGTTCATTTTATGCGTTAAGTGTATAATTTTGTGGCAGGCAAAAATACCGTTTCTTATTGATGTACACGCTTAACTGTAAAGGAAAATTATTGGTGATTGATAAGCCCGTCGTAATGGGCATCATCAATGCTACGCCCGATTCATTTTATCAGGGACATTCCCAAACGGGATTGGAAGGAATTATTTCCCTTGCAGGAAATATGATCATGAGTGGCGCCGCCATAATTGATATTGGCGGTCAAAGCACCCGTCCGGGCAGTACAAGAATTTCACCTGTACGGGAAATGGAGAGAGTAATTCCGGTAATAGAAGCAATTAAATCAAAGCATCCGGATATCATCATTTCAGTGGATACCTACCATAGTCGCGTAGCTGAAACGGCCATATATTCAGGCGCATCAATTGTAAACGATATTAGTGGTGGTACAATGGACCAGGAAATGATCGCAACTGTCGCTGCATTAAAAGTTCCTTATGTATGTATGCATATCAGGGGAACACCTGAAAGCATGCAAAAAGATCCGGTGTATGAGGATGTGGTAAAAGAAGTACTCGATTTTTTTATTTTGAAAACTATTGAATGTAAACTGGCAGGAATAAAGGATGTTTTGATTGATCCGGGCTTTGGCTTTGGGAAGACCATTACACATAATTTTCAAATCTTAAAACATTTATCTCTGTTTAAAATGCTGGATAAGCCAATAATGGTTGGGCTATCAAGGAAAAGTACCATCTATAAAACCCTGGATATTTCTGTGGACGAAGCGTTAAACGGAACAACGGTATTAAACACCATTGCTTTAAATCATGGGGCATCCATATTAAGAGTACATGACGTTAAAGAAGCGAAGGAAACGGTTGATCTTTTACATGTATATAATAAAGCATAAAGATCTCTTTGGAAGCTGGTCCCCCCTGTGTTTATGGATCCATGATTTTTGGTGCTTCTTTCTAACCTTGTCACAAATTGAACATTAAAAAAGCGTTCCGAAGATCCGGAACGCTTTCTGGTTTATTTAACAGGGTTACTTTTTTTTATTATCCGTTGAACCCTTTGGTGCTTTTTTCATTGCATCTTCC
>JBDTWP010000131.1:0-14972 GCA_040006615.1 Ferruginibacter sp. | reverse complement strand
GGAAAATGGGATCAAACAAAATGATGATTGCACCCAATGCCACTGCACCTGCAGTTAATAAAATAGGTGTTGTACGGACCGCACCTGCTTCTATGATGGCCTGTTTCAATGGGATATCTTCTCTTAACCGGATATTGATAAAGTCAATCAGCAGCACCGAATTCCGGACCATTACACCAGCCAGGGCAATGAAACCTATCATTGAAGTGGCAGTAAAATAAGCCCCCAGCATCCAGTGGCCTATCACAATCCCCACAAGTGATAAAGGAATAGCAGCCAACATTACCAGCGGTACCGTAAAATTTTGGAACCAGCCAACAATCAATATGTAGATCAATAAGATCACCACGGCGAATGCAATTCCCAGGTCCCTGAATACTTCAAAAGTGATCTGCCATTCACCATCCCATTTCAAGGTATAGTTATCTTCCATTTCAGGCTGGTGTGTATACTCCTCATTTAAAGTAAATCCCTTGGGAATAGGGATGTTTTTTAAACTATCCGAAATATTGGCTATCGCGTAAGAAGGACTTTCCAGGTTACCCGACATATCCGACAGCACATATACCACCTCCTTCTGATTCTTGCGGTAAATGCTTTTCTGTTTTATTTGGCGGGTTACTGTCACCAGGTCCCTGGTAGGCACTGCATTACCCTGCATCCCAACAATTTTCAAATCGAGGATGTCGTCAATGCCTGCTTTATCTGCATCCGTTAATCGCAGTTTGATCTCAGTCTGATTAAACGAGGATGGTTGATAAACATTCCCCGCATGCATGCCGGATAGCGCGGCGTTGACCGTGGCTGTTACCTGCGCTGTAGATACTCCGTAACGCATCGCTTTTTCTTTGTCCACCTGTATATGATATTCGGGCTGATCAGCTTCTACCATCCAGTCGGCATCCACTACATTGGCGGTTTTGCTGAACATATCTTTTACCTGCCTTGCAATTTTTATCTGTTCGTTGTAATCAGGACCATAGATCTCAGCAACCAATGTCGACAATACCGGCGGTCCTGGTGGCACTTCCACAATTTTCACATTTGCATTGTATTTTTTTGCGATCTCCTGTATAGGTGTACGCATTTGTTTGGCAATGTCATGACTCTGTATGCTCCGGTGTTCCTTATCAACCAGGTTCACCTGGATGTCCGCAACATTTTCACCACGCCTTAAGTCATAATGCCTTACCAACCCATTAAAACTAATCGGTGCAGCCGTACCGATATAAGCCTGGTAGTTCTCCACCAATGGTTGTACTGATACATATGTTGCAATATCCTTTGCCACAGCCTGTGTTTTTTCGAGCGTGGTTCCCTCCGGCATATCAATCACCACCTGGAACTCATTCTTGTTATCAAAGGGCAACATTTTTAATGCCACGGATTTGGTATAAAACAACATCATTGATCCCAGCAGTATTGCAACAATGCTTAGGATAAATGTCCAGCGTTTCCATCTTGATTCAAGCAATGGATTAATGAAAGCTTTGTAAATTTTATAGATACGGTTATCCTCCAGCAGGGCAGTTTTGCTTTCTTCATGATGAATTCCTTTCCTTTCTTTTTCACGCAGAAAAATATATCCAAGATATGGAGTAAGTGTAAGCGCAATAATCAGCGAAAACATCATGGCAATGGAAGCACCTATCGGCATTGGACTCATGTAAGGACCCATCATACCCGACACGAAGGCCATTGGCAACACGGCGGCTACCACCGTAAAGGTCGCAAGAATGGTTGGATTACCTACTTCATTAATGGCATAGATGGCAGCCTGCAAAGGCGGCAACTTTTTCATTTTAAAATGCCGGTGCATATTCTCCGCAATGATGATAGAATCATCCACTACGATACCGGTAATAAATACCAGTGCAAAGAGCGTAATACGGTTCAATGTATAATCCATGAAGTAATAACTGAAAAGCGTAAGCGCAAATGTGACCGGAACGGACAAAAATACCACGAGTCCGCCGCGCCAGCCCATTGCCAGCATAACAAATGCAGTAACGACCATTATAGAAATGAACAAATGAAACAGCAATTCAGCTACTTTATCCGATGCGGTTTTACCATAGTTTCTGCTAACGGTCAATTGAACATCATTGGGTAGTAGTTGCTTTTTTAGATGCTCCGCTTTATTGATGATCTGTTCAGATAATTTCATAGCATCAGAACCCTTTTTCTTGGCAACACTTAATGTAATGGCGGGGTAAATTGATTTGAATGAGTTTGCTTTGATAGTATCCGCCTTCCCATATCCAAACAAGACATATTGATTGGACGTTTCAGGGCCATCTTCCACTGTAGCAATTTGTTTTAAATAAACAGGTTGCTGCTGGTTTATGCCCACCACCAGGTTGGCAACATCGTCTGCAGTAGCTAGAAAATTTCCGGTTTCCACAGAAAAAGCGGTGTCGTTCTGCAACAAGTTACCGGCAGGCATCTGCATATTACTGCCCTGTATTTGTTTACTGATGGATAAAAAATCTACCTTATTTTCCGCCATCTTATTTTTATCGAGCGACACTTTTACTTCACGGCTTCTGCCACCTATAATATTTACATCCGATACATCGGCAATTTTCTTTACCTCGTTGGTCAATGCCTGTCCTATTTGCTTCAGCCGGTAATCATCATATTTTTCGCTCCACAATGTTAACCCCAGCACTGGTACATCATCAATGGCCCTTGTCTTTATCAATGGAAGCGTAACACCCTGCGGCATCTTGTCCATATTTTTTATTAACTCGCTGTACAATTTCACCAACGAGCGCTCCACATCTTCACCCACATAAAACTGTACAATCAGCATCGCCTGGCCTTTCATTGAAGTAGAATATACATATTCCACTCCTTTCACATTCGAGATCATTTTTTCCAATGGCGCAACCACCTTAGTTTCCACATCCTTAGGTTCAGCGCCAGGATAGCCGATAAAAATATCCGCCATCGGCACTTTAATCTGCGGCTCTTCTTCCCGGGGAATTAAAAAGGTACTGTAAGCCCCGATCATTAAAAAGGCAATCATCAATAATATCGTTAATTTTGACTGCAAAAAAGCCTTCGCTATATTTCCTGACAAACCATTTTTCATTTGAATGTTATTTATTGACCTCCCCACCCCCCATTGGGAAAGGCTATAGAGTATTAAAATTGTTAGGTTATTCTTGTTAGTTTATTTATTTCAGATTATTTATTCAGCATTATTTCTTTGAAATCATCGTCCCCCTGCCGGCGGGTACACTTATACAACCTGCCATCCTGGAATATTATCCTCCCGATTGAAGCACCCAAAGCTTATCAATAACATGGTCTGACCGTCCGGTATGACCATGCTATCGGGTATTTATTTTAACAGGAACTCCATTATACAATTTTCCATCAGCGCTAAGTATAAAGGTTTCACTCTTTTCAAGGCCCGTCAGTACTTGCACTTTATCACCAAAAGTTTTACCTAGTCTTACCCAACGTAACAATGCAGTGTTATTACTTCCAATAGTATATAAACCTGTTAACTGATCCTTATGCTCAATGCTGGAAAGTGGCACCATCACTGCATTGTCAGTTGCCTTTACAGCAGCAGTTTCCTTTACCCGGATAGCAACATTTGCATACATGCCGGCATATAAACCGGTTTTTTCATTGTCAGGAATGCCCACTTTTATGATGTATTGCCCACCGGTAAATTCTGATGACTGATTGATTTGGATAACGGTGCCCCTGATCGTTTTGTCAATGGCTTTAATAGTTACCATTGCTTCTGTTCCCCGTTGAATCTGTTTAATCGTATTTTCTGGAACCGCCGCACTTACCTGGTAACTGCCAATTTGTTCAATAGTCAATATCGGCATACCCGGGACCGCCATACTTCCGGCATCTGCAAGTTTTTGAGTAACAATGCCGGAGAACGGTGCTGTTAAACTGGTATAGCCGAGCATTGCATTTACTTCGTTGCGCATTTGCCTGGCTCCTTCCATCCTTGCTTTGGCAGCACTGTATTGCAGAGTTACATTGTCCAACTCTTTTGCTGTAGCGCTCTGTTGTTTGTAAAGAACACTAAACCGGTCGTAATCTTTTTGTGCATTACTCAATGAAGCCTGCGCTTCGGTAATCACGGCATCCGCCTGGGCTCTTTTTGCCAGCATATCCTGGTTACTGATAGTTGCCAGCAACTGTCCCTTACTGACATGATCGCCAGGTTTCACTTTCAACATAGTAATATATCCCATCACTCTTGTACTAATGCCGGCTGTTTGTGAAGCCTCAATTTGTCCGCTCACATTCACACCCTGTTGCAAGTCTCCCGACGGAGTGGCAACTGTTACAACTATTGCTGCATCTGTGTTTATTGCTGTTTCATTTTTCTCTTTGGAGGAACAGGCACTCAATGCAAGTAATCCGAAGCCCGTAAATAGCTGTATAGATCTTTTCAGGTTAATAGTCATGCTCTCTCTATTTTAAGATGTTTTAATTATTATTTGGGACGTTATATTTAAGAGAAATAAACTCATTCCTCCTCATTCCTCACGGGGCCTTTCATTATTGACTGGATTTTGCAGTCAATAATTGCAAATAGGCCTTTGCTACATTCGCATTAAAAAGCGCCTGTGCCAATGCAAACTTTTGCTGGGAGAGTTGAGTTGTTGCCATCAATACATCCGTAGTATTTACCAAACCCTGGTTATAGCGATTTTGTAAAATCAATAATGATTCCGATGCCTGGCCAACAGAACCTTTCTGTTGCTGAATATCGAACTCAGCATCAGCAAGGTCACGATATGCTTTATTGAGTTCCAACTGGCTTTGATCCTTTTGCTGCGTCAATTGTCCGGCTAATCTATTACGCTCCAGTGTTTGTGTAGCAATGGTATTCTTCGTTCGGTTGGCTTCAAAAATATCCCATGAAAGCTGCACACCTGCTATATATGCGTTGGCTCCAAAACCCAGCATACGGCTGTCATTGAACTGGTAGCTTCCAAATGCGTTCAACTTAGGAAGCCTGCTCATTTTGTTTGATTTGATCACCAGGTCAGACGCTTCAATTGCTTTTTGCATTGCCACAAAATCTGATCTTGTATCGGCAACACGGGTACCTGCATTCCCTTCTGATATGGCTGTTTGTAAATTATCATCCGCTTTATAAATCACCCCGTCCCGCTGGCCCATTAACAAGCTGAGATAATCCGATGCATTGCGGATATTACTTTTTGCTTTTGCCATGCTGGTCTCTACTGTCGTTACCTGCACCTGCGCATTCAACACATCCGACTTTTGAATTAATCCCTGCTTATAATGGTTTTCGTTAAACGTGTAAACAGATTTTGTTGTTTGCAAGGCTTCTTCCAACACATTCACAGCATCATAAGCCAGCAGTAATTGCAGGTAGGCTTTCTGAACTTCAAAAGTTAAATATTCTTTGGTACGCTGTGTTTTGTATTGATAGTGTTCTGTTTGCTTTGCAGCAGCTTTTCTTTTATAAAACATATCCATATTGATCAATGGCTGCTGCAGTTCAAACTTCGTGGCAAAATCAGGTGTGCCGTCCGGATGATTTAAAAGGGCAGGATTAAAATCATTTTCTGAAATAGATTTTTGCTGCAACTTAAATCCAAAAGCATTGAGCGGATTGTTAGTGCTCATTGCTGTGTAAGAGAAACCGACCTGTGGTAAATAAATAGCTTCTGTTTGTTTGTAATTGGATGCTGCAATACGCTCATCCAGCGTTGCCAGTTGAATAGATTTGTTATTATTGATAGTTGATGCAATTGCTTCAGCAAGGGTTAAGACTTTTGCACTATCCTGGGCTGTAGCAGTTGATATGCCTGCATTACACAACATAATTGAAGTCACCGCCATCGAAATAAAATACTTTTTCCTGTTCATTCTTTTTTTATTTAGAGCAAAAATAACCGCCTTAGATTATCGATTCTGTAACATTTATCACTTAAGGTATTTAGTTCTTTTATCCTTCAACCGGTCAGTGATTACTTTTTTAGTCCTGTGAAAAACTATGTTTGAATATTGTCGGTGCGAAGCAATATGGTTGATTGGAAAATTGCAAGTACGGAGAATGGGGGTCTCTGTAATTTTTTTTTATAGCGCGCTACCCAATATGGGGATATCCGGAAGACATTATGTTCAATTCCGGTGAACAGGAAAGTAACGTTAGCGATGAACATCGTCAAATAGTACATCCTCAAAAACTATCCGGAAGTCTATGTCTGAAACCCCGGATTAGACCAGGTCTGGCATAAAAAAGCAACTCTATTGCCCCTTTTTATGCGTTGGATACCCGATCCCTGGTAAATTAGTTATAAAACTTTAGGCATTCTGATTTACACACTGGTTTATGTAATCCCATGTTCCGCCATTTATCACGTTGGTAAATCCATTTTGAACCAGGATAGATTTTGCCTGGCTGCTTCTGGCACCGCTGCGGCAAAACACAATGATGTTTTTCTTGTTTTTAAATTTTGCCAGCTGGGCATGTACGGTATCTAAAGGAATATTGACCGACCCTCTTACATGGCCCTGTGCGAATTCTCCCGGTGTTCTAACATCTGCTAAAAATGCGCCTTCTTTAATAATGCTTTGCAAATCGACTGCAGGTGCACTGCCAAATAATTGTTTAAAAATGTTCATACTTCGTAGTTTTATAGGGTAAATTTTTTAATAACTCCAACTATTCCTGCTTTTTGCACTACGCCACTTTGCCTCCATAGTGGCTTACCATTCTTAAAAAGGATCAGCGTAGGCACACCCTGTACCTGGTAATCACTGGCGGCCTGTGGATTTCTATCTACGTCTACTTTTACAATAGTGGCCTTATCCCCTATTTCCCGCTTCACATCTTTGAGAATGGGAGCCATCATCTTACAAGGGCCGCACCATTCCGCAAAAAAATCCACCAGCACCGGCTTATCCGATTGTATAATTTCGTTAAATGTCATGATCACGATTTTTTTCTTCTTCTATTAATGGTTCCTTGTTTTCTTTTTTAAATATACCAAACAATAAAGCACCCATCAATGCCCCGTAGATAGTACTGTTGAATGGTTTCGATGTAATCATGCACGTTCCCGAAGAACATCCTATTTGCTGCCAGTACAAAAAACCTGCAATGGCTCCAATTAATGCTCCGGCCACGTACAACTTATTGGTGTTAATCCACTTCTTCATAACTAACATCTTTTTTTATTCCTGTATTTTTTATAACCGGGTTAGCACATCCGCCCACTCCACAACAGCCCACATTAAATATTGGCATACAGGTAAATAATACGCCCATAACCCCTATTACCCAATCCCTGGAAATTACAGATTGTACAATAATGGCGATACCAATGGCAAGCCTGAAAAATCTCATAAAATTCCAGTTACGCAATATCCCTTTCATAAGAATTGATTTAATTATTTTAAGATAACCTTCCTACAGCACAGCTTACAAATGATTTAGCCTTGTACAAAGGGTTGTTGTTTCCCTTTTCAGGATAGCCCAATGAAGCTAGTTTCGCTACCAGCTCATCCTTTTCTATAGCTATTCCGGTTATACATACTTTATCGTCCTCTTTAAATATTTCCACAGCGCTTACACCCTTTATCCTGAGCAAGGCAGTTTTGATAGTATTCATGCAGCCACCGCATTTTATGTTTTCTACAAATACCTCGTGAGTTGTCATTTTTATTATATTGATAATGCAAAAGTAGCCAGGAAGGTTTGGCATTACTGTAACAAAGGTTACAATTCAAAAAGACTACCTGGAGTGCTCAATATTCGTTAAATGGTAATTAACTAACCCGCATATAGGAGATAAGGCAGGCAGTAATATTATTCTTCCATGTGAAGGTTAACGTTAATTAAAATGCCGGAATAAATCCGGCATTTTTTAAAAAGATTTTTTTATATCACAATGAATAATTTATTCCTACCATTACCAGGTCGGTTGTCATCTTATATGAAACATTGCTGTTTGGGACAGCTCCATAGGGATTGTTAGCGGATATCATCATCGGATTTAATAACGGCCCGCTGGTGGAGCCACCACTGGTTCCATGATGGTACGCAGTATTCAACGTAATCCGATTATTGATTTCATATCCAAATCCAAGCTGAAATGCATTTTTTATAACCGCAGTTGCCGGTGTTGAGAAAAATGCCAATTCACTGCTTACCGGGTTTGAGCTGTAGGTATATCCTGCTCTTATTGGGAACTTATTGACGCCCTTGTACTGAATCCCCGCTGAAATGATGGATATATTATTCCACCCAAAGCCGGCTATAGCAGCAGTATTCGTCCAGTCTTTTGCTTTAAATCCTTCAGTGTTTTTGTAGTTTACAAATCGGTAATCAACCGCTGCATCAATTTTGTTCTTTGAATAACCTATTCCAGCCGACAGAATCGCCGGATAATTCATTTTGAATTTTACATTAGGTGCGTTACTTCCATCCAGGTAAGTATTTTTAAAATCAAAACTGCCGAATTTTTGTGGTGTTTTATAAGAGGCCCCCAATTTTATTCCCTTTCCTGAATTATAAAATATTCCAAATTGTCCGCCAAAACCCAAAGCAGTTGCTTTATCGCTTACAGGGTAGCCCAGGGTCTGGCTGGGTGAGGAAAGAGGGTTTGGAGACAGCTTCAGTGACGAATAATTAAAAGTTGGCTCAAAGCCGACGGACAAATGTTCAGTAACCTTGTAGGAATAAGTAACTCCAACCTGCAGGAGCTGGTAATCTGATTGAATGCGCCCAAACCCGCCTGCACTTTGGGGCATATTAACCGGGTTCATATTGTTTTCCGGGAATGTAACTCCAAAACCACTGATACCGAATACCGACGCACCAAATGTATGTTTACTGTTTTTTTTGCCCCATACCATTGCTACTGCCGGCATTATTGAAACACCCCTGGCGTCCTTTGTTATTCCACTAAACGGCCCTTCGGCGGTGGGCACGGTAGACGATAAAATCGGTGAAGAAAAGAAAGCCCCGGCATTAACGGAAAGGATTTTTTTATCAAAGGCTGATATAGCTGCCGGGTTCCACTGCAAGGCCCCGTTGATATCAAGTGGCTGAGCCGTAGCAGCTCCACCCATTGACATATTTGTTGCCCCGATCCCCTGCATGATATGCCCGGCTTGTGCTAATAAAAAAAAAGGCAATGCGCCTAATCCTGCTGTTATTATTAATTTTTTCATAAACATGTTTTTTTTAATCTGCATTGAGTGCAGAATTTATGTTAATAGAATTGATTGCTATCTATTTTCTCCGAGATTAACTATTGCTCAAGACTGAATTCATGCTTATGCCTGCTTTCACCCGGGAATAGAATCATAATTTTAAAAGATAATTAAGTCATTTCATGTAATTCCCTTTCTAATACCAGCAACAATGAAAATCAATAAGCCACAGTATTATACAAATAGCATATGTACCCCCTCACCGGCACTCTGCTTATAAAAATCACCAACGGTAATTACATCATCTACGCCATCATACAGATCTTCTTTTGTATAATGAAACATGTCCATTGCCAATTTGCAAGCCCATAATTTTACACCGGAAGCAGATAATATCTCTAAAAACTCCATTATATCGGGCATGTCAATTTTTTCCATTTCTTTTTTCATCATATGAGATGCCAGGGCTTCCATACCTGGCAGGCCACCCAACATGGTGGGCAGATGCATTGCAGGGTTACCCACAGTTGCCACGTGCAGGTGTTCCAGCTTCTTTTTATGAATTGCCTCCAGTCCAAAAAAAGTAAAGAACATTTCTGCTTCAATGCCTTCCATCCTGGCCCCGTTGGCCAATACAAAAGCTGCATATACATTTTCCAGTGTTCCTTTTGATAAGATGATCATCATCTTTTTAATTGCTCCATTATTTTCATTCATAGCTGACAAATTTTGTTTGTTAAATACAACTGGCGGGTTTGGGTATGCCTGCAATTTTTGTGGCGGTTTTTAATGGTGCTATTGGAAATAACTGGTAGAACTCTTTTATGTCCACCACACCGCTTTTACCAATACGCCTGATACTGAGTGCCGTCTGGCTCTTATGTTCGTTTTGCAAATACTTCAGTACTTCCCAATGCCTCGGGGTTAAAGGAATGTTGGCTGCTGTTGCCAAAGCTTCACCGACTGTTTCATCCCATTGGCTAAAATTCGTTAAGTAGCCTTCTTCGTTTACGGTAATCGATTTACCTGCTATTGTGCTTTCCATAACTTGTTATTTTAATTATTAATTGTTTAATTGTAAACCTTTCCACTTTCTGACATCGTTGCGGAAACGAAGGGAATATGAGTTCCTTTCAGTAACACATTCCAGTAGATCCAACGAAAGGCCAGCTTACCCATATGATTCATCCTGCTTTCTTTTAACAACCGCAAGGGTCCGATGCCGGGAAAAGGAAAACTTCCCTCAACAGGTTCATGCGTATAATTAAAGTCGATCAGTAAAGCTTTACTGTTGCCGGTTTCAATGAAGCAGTTTGCATGCCCGTCAAACTCCTCTTTTAGCGGTTCGCCTCTTAAATAGAGAAGAATATTATCCGTTAATATCTCCGCTTCAAAGTGCGCAACAGAACCTGCTTTGGAAGCCGGTATATTACTGGCATCACCTAATACAAAAATGTTTGTGTAATCTTTTGACTGGAGGGTGGCTTTATGCGTAGGTACATAATTCAAATCATCGCCCATGCCGGATCTCTCTATTAATTCATCTCCTTTATTGGTAGGTACGGTTACCAGTAAATCAAATGGAATGGTTTTACCCCCATAATCCACGATCTCTTTTTTTTCATTATCCACCCGTTCGATTGCAAAATCACTTTCAATGTTAATATTCTTATCCTGCAGCAAATGTTCAAGCGCTTCAGTAGCTTTTGGTTTTGTAAATGCCCCGCTTAATGGTGTTACATAAGTTATCTCCACTTTGTCACGAATATGCTTGTGCCTGAAAAATGAATCCGCTAAAAATGCAAATTCTAACGGAGCTACAGGGCATTTAATAGGCATCTCGGTAATATGGATAACCAGTTTACCTCCCTGCCAGTCCCTCAATTTATTTCGTAAAGCCAATGCTCCTTCAAAAGTGTAAAAATCAAAGACAGATTTTTGCCATTCGGCTCCTTTCATACCTTCTGTTTCTTCCGGGGCAATCTTAGCGCCTGTAGCTATGATCAACACATCATAAGCTAATTCATCGCCACCATCCATTCGAATTTTATTTTCAGTTGGAAGGATGCGGTTGATCTTCTGTTTGATCAGTTTCACATCCTTTGGAATAAACTCTTCAATAGATTTTATAATATCCCCGGGAGAATAAATATCAAAAGGCAGAAAGAGATAACCTGGCTGATAATGATGTTCTTCCCGTTCATCAATAATACTGATCTGCCAATCTGGTTGATTTAGCTGGTGATGTAAATGATTTGCCATCATTGTGCCTGCAGTGCCTGCGCCGAGTATAACGAGATTTTTCATTTGCCTGTGTATTTAAATATTGATAGACAAAATTCGATCTATTGCTCTCCTATTTTTATGATAGTAATGATATTTCAGAGTGACTGTAATTAGTAAACAAGATGATTGTTGACCGGATCTGGCATTATAATATAGAAGTGTGATAAATGTTACACATATGCTGGTTTAGGTGCTTTAATATTGTATGTTTTTTCAATTTTTCAGGCTGTTTCAAAACATGCTTCGATGTGACAAATGTTACATTTTTACTCTTTCACAAGCAATACTTTTGTGCTTATTTGATCAGCTCAATATTTTACCAATTGCATAAATAAACAGCTTTTCAAAAAAAACAAACTATTTAATGGATCAGGAATATTTTTCAATAAAAACGTATCTATGAAATATATAATAGTAGGTGCTGTAGCAGGCGGAGCCAGCACAGCTGCAAGACTAAGAAGATTAGATGAACATGCAGAAATCATTCTCTTTGAAAAGGGAGAATTTATTTCTTACGCCAATTGTGGCCTGCCGTATTATATCGGCGATGTAATTAAAGACAGGAACAAACTGTTTGTACAAACGGCAGCTTCCTTCAATCAACGTTTCAATATTGATGTACGGGTGACGACTGAAGTAACACGTATCGACCCGGAAAAAAAAACAGTTACAGCTGTTAAACAGACAACCGGTGAAGTATATGAGGAAGGCTATGATAAATTAGTTCTATCCCCTGGTGCCGAACCATTACGTCCTCCGTTACCAGGTATTTCAAGTGAAGGAATTTTTACCTTAAGAAATGTGAGAGATACTGATTATATAAAAAGTTATATCCGGGATAAGCAGGTAAGAAAGGCTGTGATCGTTGGTGCCGGATTTATTGGTTTGGAAATGGCCGAGAACTTTCATGGGCTTGGTATTGATGTTACAATAGTAGAAATGGGAAACCAAATCCTGGCACCGGTGGATTTTCCAATTGCAGCAATCGTTCAGCAGCATATCCGCTCCAAAGGGATCAATCTTATGTTAAACAACGCCGTAACAAGCTTTACGATAAGCGGGCGACATATAAATGTAGCCTTAAAAAATGGAGAAGTGCTGAATACAGACATGGTCTTACTTTCCATTGGAGTTCGTCCTGATACAAAACTGGCTGTTCAGGCGGGGCTCAGGGTGGGCCCGGCCAAAGGAATATGGGTAAATGAATATCTTCAAACATCGGACCCCGACATTTATGCGGTAGGTGATGCTATTGAATTTGAAAATCCAATTACTGGGCAATCCATGAACACTTACCTGGCCGGACCAGCAAATAAACAGGGACGCATTTGTGCCAATAATATCGTTTTAGGGAATGTTCAAAAATACCTGGGTTCTATCAATACGGCAATTGTTAAAGTATTTGACCTGACAGTTGGTACTTCGGGCACCGCATCCAGGCATTTAAAAGCAGCGAACATCGATCATATAATTTCAACTACCCGTAGCGGATCACATGCGGCTTACTATCCCGATGCAAAGCAAATGACCATTCAAATTGCATTTTCACCCAAAGATGGCCGGCTGTTGAGTGCCCAGATTGCAGGGTATGATGGGGTTGACAAGCGACTCGATATTTTATCTTCCTTTATCATGCAAAGAGGGACCATCTATAACCTGATTGAGTTTGAGCATGGGTATGCTCCTCCTTACTCATCGGCAAAAGACCCCGTCAACATGGCTGGCTTTGTGGCTGAAAATATTTTACTTGAAAGATTGAAAGTTTTTTACTGGAATGAAACTGAATATATTAAGCCGGACGATATCCTGATAGATGTGCGTAGAAATGATGAATACAGCGAAGGTAAAATAGCCGGGGCCATAAACATACCTGTTGATGAAATAAGGGACAGGCTTGATGAAATCCCAAAAGGGGTAAATATTTACATCTATTGTGAAGCAGGATTAAGAGGGTGGCTTGCACAAAGAATATTGGTGCAAAACGGATTCAACAATGTTTTCAATCTCTCAGGAGGTTATTATTTATGGCAAGCCTGCGTAAGCGAGTCCGGTTTGTCGGCGAGTAATGACAAAGATTTTATTAAACTGCCTGAAGTAATTAAAAACTCCCGGCCCCTGACTTTAATTGCGTCATAATACAAAGGTCCTCCCACGCATAAAAGTGCAAGGGAGGATATGCATTATTTAAAGAACCCGTAGATTTTTTTCGACAAATGTAACCCTCAAAAAAAGATTAAACAAATAGTCAGGTACAAATTGTTCCTGGAAGCCATGCTGATCATTTTTTTGCGGGGCAGCTATTAAAACCCACCAAACTATAAAGCGGACAAGAACTTACAAGGCTGGTCAATACAAATACCCCTGCCAATACAAGTAAAACAATAGCAAAACTGCCCGTAATGGTATTGGTAAAAAATAAAACGCCTATTATTGCCGCTATAAGCAGGCGTACGACACGGTCAACATTACCCATATTCTTTTTCATATTAAATAATTTGAGTACAAGGTAAGCAGGTGCTCATACTATTTTGGTGACTTTTGTTACAATAGGACAAAGATAAGTTAATTCCAGGAAGGATACTCCGGATACCAGGACCATTTATTGCAAATATCAATTTAGAAAGGGTGTTAACTCACCCTGCCTCTATCATCCTATTTTTTTCGGAAGCTGCAAAACAAGAAATGCTGAGTAGTATTAAATGGCGTATGGTGCTCTTCTTCAATACATTTTATTCTGTTAAAACTATTTTCAAAACGGTTTGACATGGATGCTTCAGCATATTGTCTTATTTCAAGTCCGCTGCATTTCTCAGGACCGCCTTCAGAGAAGGTTCCTAACACCAGGTAACCGTCTTTACAAATGCTGAACGCTGCAATTTGAACATACTTTTCAATTCTTTTTTCAGTTGTAAGAAAATGAAATGCGGCCCTATCATGCCAAAAATCAAATTTAACTTCGGGCTTAAAGTCTGTAACATCAGAAACAATCCAATGAACTAATCTTGCCTTGTCACCCAACCGTTGCTTTGCCCTTTTCAATGCGTTTTCCGATATATCCAATACATAAATATTCCTGTAACCCTTTTCAATTAATACATCAGCCAAATGGCTGTCGCCTCCTCCAATATCAATGATATTAGCGTCCGGTGGAAGACTGAACAATTCTAAAAAATCTACTGATGTTTTGGGGTAAGGCTGGAACCAGCTTAGCTCGTTCTCTTCTTTGGTAGCAAATACATTTTCCCAATGTCGCTTTGTCTTAGTCATTTCGCTAATTATTCAGACGATCATAAATTTAAACCATTTTTTATACCCAAAAGACGAAAATTAGCCCGTTTATTTTTTAAGCGAAGGTTTCAGGAATATTACGCCTACATCACTTTGGTCTGGCACAGAAAGTTTGTTTTTGGAATATTAGTTTTACTGATGGCATCAAAACCGCCCTCCACTTCTGTAAAGTTTCTGTAACCACGAGCCTGCAAAATGGACGCAGCCACCATGCTTCG
>JBDTWP010000130.1:0-15007 GCA_040006615.1 Ferruginibacter sp. | reverse complement strand
TGTTGTATGCCAATTTCAATATGCTAACCTGGATCACGGATGTAAAGGATTTTACACCCCTGAATGTGCCCAATATGAACTATGCGCCGGATATGTACAACCGGGATTCTTATTTTTCTACCGTAGCGTCGTACAATAAAGAATTGAACCTTGCCATCTGGGAACAATGGGGCAAAACGCAGACGCCCAAAGGCGGTATTGGCACAATCATCACACCGCTGATGGGTTCGGTTGAGGCAAAGGACAATGAAGCAACCATTGAATGGCTGATCTGGGCAATGATGAACAGGCGAAGGTTCGGCACTATCCTTCCTCAGGAAAAAATTAAAAGAGCGGTTGATTATGTATTGAAGGAATTTGATGAAGACAGGGATGGAAAATGTAAGGCACATTTTTCCCTGAGCCAGGTAGACATTGTAGATTTTAATCCTAAGACAGACCGGTTGGGTGTTAACCAGGGTATGCTGGCAATAGCTTTAAGAACAATAAAAGAATTGGGTATTGATATTTCCGAAGGGTATATCCAGATGGCTGAAAAGGAATACCGGAATTTTTATGATACAAAAAGAAAACATTTACTGTTTGACAGGAAATTCCCGGACATTATTACCCTCACTGACCTGGAACCCGAATTCTTTTCCTTATGGTTATTCAACAGGCCGATGTTAACAGATGAAATGGTAAAAAATCATCTGGACCAGATTCCCATTCTGAATAAAGTACTTAACTCACCTCATCCAGAATTTGGTACTACAGCACCCATCTGTGTAAGGTTAACAAAGGACGCCGAAGGATTTGCCTACCTGAGCGGAGATTATCAGCCTTTTGGAAAATTTGGCGAAGAAAATTATAGCAACGGGAAAAGTGACGGGTATTATTACAATGGCGGCAGTTGGTTCAGGGCAGAGTATTGTGCTTATGTAACAGGATTAAGGCATGGATGGAAGAAGGCGAAACCATTGATGGAAAACAGGGTGTGGGCAGAGATCTACCTTAATTCCAGGTGGCCATTCAGCAAGGAATTTACACCCACAAAATGGACTACTACTGATAGCTGGTGGCCCTCTACCAAAGGATTGTGCTGGAATGTTTTTATACTGATGGCAAATGAAGTGGCAGGTTTACGTACCCCTGAAATGGATCCTGATTTTAAGAAAATAAAAGCAAAATAGGCTTCCCCCGAGGGGCGCTTTCGCAGCGTCAAAAATTATAGTCAATTAATTATTAACCATCAAAATCATCAAATCGACATGAAAAAATAAAATACCAAAACAGTTATTCAACAAAGACATTTATGCGAAGGAGTTATAAATGTTACGGGTAACAAAATACTGCTTCAAAACATTCCTCAATCCTTAGAAGGATTCAGGCAATTAATTTTTCTTACATATTAAAACTTTGCAATTATGAAAAAAGATCTTACGAAAATCATTTGTTACATTCCTACCCTGTTCCGGCCCGTTTTGAAACTCTCTTCTTGCTTTATAGTGTTTGCAATGCTGCAGCTTTCCGTAACGGCACAACCGGATGCCAGGGACATTGTAGTGTCCGGCAAGGTAAATTCTGCGCAGGGTGAACCATTGGGTGGTGTTACTATCCGTGTGAAGAACGCCACTAAAGCCACCACAACAGATATCAACGGAAGCTTCACAATGGCCGTACCCGGTAATGCAATCCTGGATATCAGTTATGTTGGCTTTAAAAACCAGGAATTACCTGTTTCCGGCAGAACGGAACTGGCAATTATTCTGGAAGTAGCTGCAAATACTATGAATGAAGTGATCGTGGTAGGTTATAGCAGCCAGAAGAAAGCCTCCATAACCGGTGCTGTTTCTACTGTTGATATGAAAGACGTATCAAAAACCAGGATTGCAGACGTTGCCCAGGCCCTGCAGGGACAGGTAGCCGGAGTGTTTGTTGCTGCCAATACGGGTGCCCCTGGCGATGGGATCAAGATCCGTATCAGGGGAGAAGGCACACTGGGAAATAACGAAGTATTGTATATAGTTGATGGCGTTCCTACCCGTGATATTTCCTTCCTGAATGTTTCGGATGTAAAATCAATGACCGTTTTAAAAGATGCTGCGGCTGGCGCCATTTATGGTTCAAGAGCCGCCGGAGGTGTAGTAGTAATTACTACCAATAGCGGCCAAAAGGGAAAAATGCTTATTGGGGTTGATTATTTTTCCGGGTTTCATACGGCTACCAACCTTCCAAAAATGTTGAATGCGGAACAGTATTTAACGGTAAAAGATATGGCCTGGCACAATACCGCCGGGAATTCACCTACCGCCGTTAGTCCCTATGCCGCCGACAGAGGCAGAACCGACCTCGCAAATACAGATTGGCAGAAGGAATTGTTTAACAGGGGCATATCTAAAAATTTACAGGTTTCTGCAAGTGGTGGTTCTGAAGGTGTACAATATTTAATTTCCGCGGGTTATTACGGACAGGATGGAATCGTAGTGGAGGACCATGATCAATACAAGCGTTTTAATTTCAGGACAAATATCAACGCGAATATTTCTGAACGTCTTAAGGTAGGTACAAATATCCAGCTCAGTTACGCCAAACAGGATAAATTATCTTCCAGTGGTGATGCACCTGGTATCATCCGTCATGCCTTATTGCGTCCCCCTGTTTTGTCTGTGTACAAAAACCCAAGCGACCCAACCTGGTCTGCGGAGAACCCTTATACTGATCTGCCATTTTATTTGAATAATAACAGTAATGGAGGATGGAGTAAAAATTATGAGTTTGCTTCCAATCCGATCGCGATCGTTCATTTTACTGATGACAAACGAAATACCTACCAGACATTTGGAAATATATATGGCGAATTTGCTTTCTTAAGGGACAAGTCTTTACGGTTCAGGACCAATGTTGGGGTGGATATAAGTTTTTTTCATAATAAAAATTTTGCTCAGAATTTTGGTGATGATAATGACAATGATCCCGGTGAGCTTTATCCTGGTATGGGAAGAAATAACAAGCCGAATAACCTGGATGAAAACAGGGGCGAATCCATGACATTCACTTTCAGCAATACCCTGAATTATGTAAAAAATATCCATAATAAACATAGCATCAACGCCCTGTTGGGAACAGAGAATATCAGTAGTAAGTCATCCGGAATAGGCGGCAGCCGGCAAAATTATGATAACAGCACCGCACCTTTCCGTTATCTTGAGTATGGCAGTATACCCAATTTGTACAATGGAGGATCTGCCAGTAACTGGAACTTACTTTCGTTCTTTGCTTCGGGAACCTACGGCTATGCGAATAGATATTTTGCCACCGGTACTGTAAGAGCAGATGCTTCTTCGAGGTTTGGACCTAATAACAAATGGGGATATTTCCCTTCCGTTTCTGCGGGCTGGAGAATTTCACAGGAAAAATTCATGGAGAATATTAATTGGATATCCAACTTAAAGCTAAGAGTCAGTTGGGGTAAATCCGGCAACCAGGAAATACCTGACCATGCCTATGAAACAATAGTAACAAAAGTAGGTGGGGTGGTTAACACTATCCGGTACGGTAACCCTGATATAAAATGGGAAGGTACTGCTCAAACCAACTACGGGCTGGATGTAAGCGTAGCAAAGAATAAACTCACTTTTTCAGGGGATTACTTTATAAAGACGACGAATGACATTTTATTGGCGGTAGGGCTACCAGCGGTCTCTGTAGGGGTGATAGAGAAGACTTACATAAATGCAGGAGAAGTAAGCAATAAGGGATTTGAATTTGGGGTTAATTTCCAGAACAATGATCATGCGCTTAAATATAGTGTAAATGCAAATATCGCGACCCTTACCAATAGAGTAAATAAACTTCAAACTTTTGTAAAGAGTATTATTGATAATGGTACCCATACAAAGACCGAAGTTGGACAACCAATCAGTTCATATTATGGCTACGCATTTGAAGGTATTTATCAAAATGCGGGAGAAATAACCAAACAGTTATTTTCAAATTCCAATGGTGCCCAACCTGGTGATATCAGGTTTAAAGATTTAAACAGTGATGGCCAGATCAATGCAGATGACAGGGCTTTCATTGGTAATCCAATTCCAAAAACCACCTATGGTTTTTCCTTTTCAGCGGAATACAATCATTTCGATTTTTCCTTTTTATTCCAGGGTGTGCAGGGTGTTGATCGTTATAATGACCTGAAACAAATATTGAACTACGATACCCGCCCCTTTAACTCCATGGTGTCGGTATTGAACGGCTGGCATGGTGAAGGCACCAGTAATACAACCCCACGTGTGACTTTTAATAATAACGGCGGTGGGAATGTTTCCAGCGTATTTGTTGAAGACGCCACCTATTTAAGATTGAAAAATATTGAGCTGGGGTACACTTTCAATACCCAAAGCATCGGAATAAAAAACCTGCGTATTTACGCATCGGGCCAAAACCTTATTACAAATACAAAATATACAGGCCTGGATCCGGAGTCTACTTCATTGATCGATAAAGGAACTTATCCGCAGTCGAAGGCAATTATCCTGGGAGCAAGAATTACACTTTAAATAACCATCTATAAAAATATTAATTATGAAAAAAGTATCGATAACAGGGATGATAATCGCATTTGCGTTTTTAGGGGGCTGCAAGAAACAGCTCACGACAGATGCCATTGGTTTATTGACCTATGAACAGGTGAATGCCGCACCCACCCTAAATACGGTAGAAACTGCTGTCAGTTCTTCTTACGAAATGCTTTCCAACAGGTTGAATATACTGGCCGAATGGGACTGGGGCGGAGGTCTTGTGTTTCAAAATGATTTGATCTTGCAGGATATTGCTTCTGATGATATGGAAAAAAAATGGAATGCCGATGGAGATCAACCCTGGATGGACGAGATCAACAACTTTACCTTTACCTCTACGAATGGTGGCCCGAATGGTTTATGGAAGTATGATTATGAAGGGATAAAGAGGATCAATCTTGCAATTGTTTTCTTAACGAAGCCCGATATAGAATCTATTACGGGGATAAGTACAGCAAGAAAAAATCAATTGCTTGGAGAGGCCTATTTTTTGAGATCATACTATTATTTCTCTTTGGTTACCAATTTTGGGGACGTGCCCTTAATTGTAGCGCCTGTACAAACTTACCAGGAAGCTTTTGAAGTAGCAGTAAGGGCTGACAAAACTTTGGTATGGGATAAAATAAAAGCTGACCTGGAATTGGCAAAAGCTTTACTGCCGAATACTAAATTCAGTTCTTCGACAGAAAAATGGAGGGTGTCCAAGGGTGCCGTGATAGCGCTCCAGGCAAAGGCGGCTTTATATACCGAAAAGTGGCAGGATGTTATAACACTGGTATCCGAACTGGAAGCACTTGGTTTCTATAGTTTGAACGGAAATTACTTTAGTAGTTTTAGTGTTGCCACTGAGTTTACCGACAATGAAGTTATTTTTTCCTATGACCATCAAAGCAGCCAAACGCCGAGAAGGGGAGATGGAATTTGCGCACCATTGGATTGGGGCTTTTTTGCACCCAGTACTGATTTCCTTAATGCTTTTGAAGCCAATGATCCCAGGAAGATTTATACTGTAAATGCTCCTAAGCAATGGGTAAATAAATTGCTGGGTAGTTTGGATGGCACCTATAAAGGCAATGATGATGCCCCTACCAACAAAGTGTATATACGCATGGCCGATGCTTTGCTTTGGAAGGCAGAAGCATATATTGAAACGGGGGACAATGCCAATGCAATAACCATCATCAACCAGGTAAGGGCCAGGGCAAGGAATTCGGTAGATGCAACCGGCACAAAGCCGCCGTCTGGTACATTGGCAGACAGACCTGCCTCCTCCGATAAGGCCACGGTCAAAGGTTGGTTAATATCAGAACGGCGGGTAGAACTTGGTTTTGAATCCCAACGTATGCTGGATCTGAAAAGATGGGGGATAGCAAAGGCTGTAATGACAGCACAGGGAAAAAACTTCCAGGACAAACACATGCTGTACCCGATACCGCAGAGCGAAATTGACGCGTCTGCCGGGACCTTAACACAAAATCCGGGTTATTAATTTTTTGTAATAAAGGTTAACCCAGGTTTACCAAATAAAGGGCATGGGTGGATGCAAACTTGTATGATCAGGCAGTGGCCTGGTCATACGAATCAAAATTTGGGTTAATCTTTTTACCACAATTGCTTAAAACAAGATTGTATGAAAGACATAGCCAGGCGCTTTGCTCAAAATCCATTGCTATCACCTGCTGACCTGAAAGCAAGCAGCGAAGGACTTGAAATTACCTGCCTGCTGAATCCCGGTGTATTTCAATTTGAGGGTAAAACCTGGCTGATAGTGCGGGTAGCAGAAAGGCCTGAACAAAAAGCAGGCCTTCTTTCTTTTCCGATACTAACGGAAACGGGTACCATTAAAATTATTGAGATATCAAAAGATGACCCCGCATTAAAAGCAACCGATGCAAGGGTAATCAATTATAAGGGAGTTGATTATTTAACCACACTATCACATCTGCGTCTCCTTTGCAGCGACGATGGGGTAGGTTTTTACGAACCGGAAGGCTATCCTTTACTGGTGGGGGAAGGAATTTTGGAAACCTTTGGCATAGAAGATTGCAGGGTAACCTTCCTGGAAAATAAATATCACCTCACCTTTACTGCTGTGTCTGGTAATGGAGTAGGCGTAGGTTTGCGAACCACCGCTGATTGGAAAAATTTTCAATCCCATGGCATGATGCTGCCTCCCCATAATAAGGACTGCGCCATTTTTGAAGAAAAAATAAACGAGCTGTATTATGCATTGCACCGTCCAAGCAGTGTTGATTTAGGCGGCAATTATATCTGGCTGGCAGAGTCGCCGGATGGTGTATACTGGGGAAATCACCGGTGTATTATAAAGACCAGGGAGGATGCCTGGGATAGTGCGAGGGTGGGAGCAGGCGCAGCGCCCATTAAAACCGGTAAAGGATGGCTGGAAATTTATCACGGCGCTAATCACAAGCATCAGTATTGTCTCGGTGCTTTCCTGATGGACCTCAATGATCCTTCAAAAGTAATTGCCCGAACCGAGGCCCCTATCATGGTACCTTCTGCTGACTATGAGCTGAGCGGTTTTTTTGGTAATGTAGTATTTACCAACGGGCATATTGTTGGCCCGGACGGAGATGGTATTACCATTTACTATGGCGCATCCGATGAATTTGTTTGCGGCGCTCAATTTTCGGTAAATGAAATTCTCTCATTATTAAAATTCAATTATGCTTAATAAACTGAAGATAGAAATTGATCATTTCAAAAGCCAGCCACATAATTTCAGAATACTTATTCTTACCAATCTTGTGTACGCACTGGTGTTACCGGTAATCGATATTTTCGTTGCCGCATATGTGATGCGGAACTCAAATGATCCAACGAAGGTGGTTATCTATCAACTCACAATTTATACAGGTATTCCCCTGACATTTTTATTAAACGGTTACCTGTTGAAACATTTTAACATCAGGAAATTATACTCTGCCGGGATGATGCTTAGCGGCATCTCCATGATGATCATGATGTCGCTGAAGACACTTGATTTAATGGGAATCGGGTTTGCAGGTATTACCATGGGTTTGTCTTTTGGTTTTTACTGGGCCAACAGGGATTACCTGGCATTGGCAATTACCAATGACGGAAACCGGAATTATTATTATGGGCTCGAGACTTTTTTTTACACCATCATTGCAGTCATTATACCTGTTACCATCGGGTGGTTTATTGAATCAAAGGGGGGCGATACCCAGATACACAAGGCCTACCTGGTTATTACCGGGGTGGTGTTTTTAATTACTGTCCTGGCATCCGTGGTATGCTTCAGGGGCACATTTAAGAATCCTGCACAAAAGCAATACGTGTTTTTTAAATTTCATCCCTTGTGGTATAAATTACTGTCGCTGGCACTCTTAAAGGGACTGGCACAGGGTTTCCTGGTAACGGCACCGGCCATGCTCATTATGTTATTGTTAGGCAAGGAAGGCGCATTGGGAACGGCCCAGTCAATTGGCGCAGTGATTGCCGCGGTGATCATGTATGTGCTGGGACGGCTTTCCAAACCATCTGACAGGATAAAAATATTCGCGGCAGGACTAGGTTTGTTTGCCCTGGGCGCTGTGCTGAATGGCATATTTTTTAATCAAATTGGCGTGGTCCTGTTTATCCTTTTGTTGCTGATAGCAAAGCCCCTGATGGACCTGGCATATTTTCCAATTCAATTCAAGGTAATCGATATTGTTTCGAAGATAGAGAACAGGGGAGAATTCGCTTATATCCTGAACCATGAAGCGGGTTTGTATGTGGGGCGGTTCCTTGGGGCGGGTACATTTCTTGTATTGGCATACGCTATTTCTACAGAGATCGCCTTACGGTATGCAATAATAATTATTTCCGTATTGCAATTGTGTTCGATATTCGTAGCTAAGAAAATTATAGCGCAGGGAAAAATGCTTTCCCCGGAACCTGCTGTAATTGATTTGAAAGTGCTGAGTGAGGTAGCGATAGTAACTGTTTAATTGGGGAATGGTGACTGGTGAACGGTGAATATCACACTGTCATTGATTGAACATTCTCATTTTAACTTACAATTAGATACACGGGATTAAAAACTTTAAATTATCATGAGCCATATTTTAAGAATTACTTTTATCTGCCTGGTATTTTGCCAGGATAAAATAATTGTATCAGCCCAGGTTAAACAAAAAAAGATACCAAGGGTAGAGCAAATGCCTTACCTGCCAAAACCGTTGCAAATAATCGATTATAAAGAACTCGCTTTTCGTTTTGATCGTACGGTCTATGATTTTAATGCCAAAGGTAAATTCTGGCCAATCGTATGGATAGACAGCAGTATGAAGAATTTTCCCCAGCCGGTAGTTGGAGTATATACTGCGATAGGCGATGTACGGCAGGGACCAGCCAATAATAAAGGAATGTTTCATGAGGCATTGGCGGCGATGGGTGCTGTAATAGGTGCTACATTGATTGGTATTGACAAAAGCAACCAGCACAACCTGAACTATGTGGGCATGCTGAAAAATTATTTTAATAAGGAAACCGGTTGGGACATCATGATGAATAACACCTGCCCGGAAGTCGCGTTGCTGGGTGGTGGTTATGGCCGCGACTGGTGGTATGATGTGTATCCGAATGTTTTGTTTTATGCCGTGTATGACCAATATCCAAATGAACCCGGCTTTAAGGAAATAGCCAGGAGCATTGCCGAAAAATTTTTCAAAGCCGATTCAATATTGAATGGGAATTATGACTGGTCTTTTTTTGACTATGGTAATATGAAGCCAATGAAAAACCAGATCTGCGCCCAGCCGGATGTGGCGGCAGGGCATGCATGGGTTTTATATTCTGCTTATAAAAAGTTTGGCGAAGACCGGTATTTAAAAGGCGCGCTGAGCGCCCTGTCTGCTTTACAATCTCAATCAAAAAATCCAACCTACGAAGTGTTGATGCCCTTTGGCGCTTATTTGTCTGCAAGAATAAATGCAGAACAGGGAAAGCTCTATGATATGGATAAAATGCTGGGCTGGAGTTTTGATGGAACACCCATTTGCCGGGAAGGCTGGGGAGTGTTGGTGGGCAACTGGAATGGCATAGATGTATCGGGCATTGTTGGCAGCACTGTTGATCATGGCGGCTATGGATTTTTAATGAATACCTACGATGCGGCATGGCCCCTGGTTCCGATGGTCCGGTACGACCAGTCTTATGCAACGGCGATCGGCAGGTGGATGTTGAACGCAGCGAATGCAGCAAGACTATTTTATCCGCAATATATGCCTGATGACCATGAAACCATTCCACAACTGGCAGAAGTTACAAAAGGTGTGATTGGATATGAAGGCATGATCCGGCGATCATCCTATAAACAGCATGAAAATTTAGCTGGCCCTGTTGCCCAGGGAGACGGACCACTTTGGGTGGCTGGTAAAAATCCGGAAGAATCCCAATTTAGTGTATATGGCAGCGGGCATGCAGGCATCTTTGGCAGCATCATCCGTGCAACAAATGTTACGGGTGTATTGCAATTAAATTTACTGGCTACCGACTTTTACCATGATAAGGCCTGGCCCTCCTTTTTGTATTACAATCCTTTTCCAACCGGTAAAACAATTAAAATTAAAATTGAGCCGGGTAAGAAATTTGATCTGTATAATACTGTTTCCGGAACTTTTGTGGCCCGCAATGTTTTATCTGTTGCTCAAATAAAACTTTCGGCACAAAATGCGGCAGTAATTGTTTGTGTTCCTTCAGGGGGTAAGGTGACTCATGAAGGAAAGAAAATGCTGGTGAATGGAATTGTTGTTGATTATAAGTACCAGGGAAAAGACAAGTTTGCATTCAAAAACTAAGGTATCAGGAAGGCACCGGTCAGGAGCCCGGTGCCAGTTTTTTCCTATTGCTTTTTCATCACAAGGGCCGTTCTGTTTGTCAGGTATATACTAATATTCTGATCTTTATCTGTTGGATAATCAATAGAATCATCCACCCTGTAAAATCCTCCGAATTCTTTTTTGTCTGAATTAAGAATGATGCGGTAGGTACCTGTTTCAGGTGCTTTAAACCTGTATCCGAAAATGGAAGAACCGGTGCTGAAATTAAATATGAAAATAAGGTTGTTCTTTTCATAGATGATCACTTTGTTGTGAGGATCCATGTGGAGCTGTTTTGCATTGGGTGCCTCAAGTATCTTATTTTCATTGATGATACCAATCATCGCTTTGTCCCAATTAGCGAGATACTGGTATTTCAATTCCTTATTATCTACCAATGACCATTGTCTTCTTGCATATTTGTGACTCCAGTTGTTCCCTAACCTTGGGAAATCAACCCATTCTGGGTGACCGAATTCATTGCCTATAAAATTCAGGTAACCTTCTCCGCCAAGGCTGATGGTAAACAGGCGTAGCAGCTTGTGCAGAGCGATACCGCGGTCAATCACCAGGTTCTGATGATCCACATGCATATGGAAATACATTTCCTTGTCCATCAGCCAGAAGGCAATGGTTTTATCTCCCACCAGCGCCTGGTCGTGTGATTCAGCGTAAGCGATGGTTTTTTCTTTATACCGCCTGTTATTTAACACATTCCACATTTCATAAATATCCCAGTCTTCGTCTGATTTTTCTTTCAATATTTTGATCCAGTAATCAGGTATTCCCATGGCCAGTCTATAATCGAATCCAAATCCTCCTTCATCCGGTCTCCTGCTCAATCCCGGCATTCCGCTTACATCCTCCGCAATAGAGATAGCGCTCTTTTTAAACCGGTGGATCACTTCATTGGCTAACTGTAAATAGGTAACTGCGTCCCAATCCACACCCGATTTAAAATATTTATCATAGTGGTCAAATGTAGTTGATCCATGATGGAAGTAGAGCATGGAAGTTACACCATCAAACCGGTAACCATCAAAATGAAACTCTTCCAGCCAATAGCGTGTATTAGAAAGAAGGAATTTTTTTACTTCCCATTTTCCATAATCAAATAATTTTGAATCCCAGCCTTCATGGTAACCTCTTGGCCCGGGATGAAAATACTGGCTGTCGGTACCATCAAATTCATTCAGTCCTTCTGCGAGATTTTTTACAGCATGAGAATGTACGATGTCCATGATCACGGTAATGTTCATGTTGTGGGCTCTGTTGACGAGGTATTTCAGGTCTTCCGGTGTTCCAAACCGGGAAGAGGGGCAAAAGAAATTGGAGACATGGTATCCGAATGATCCATAATAGGGATGTTCCATGATCGCCATTAACTGAATGGCATTGTAGCCACCTTCTTTAATTCTTGGCAATATCTCATCCGCGAATTCCTTGTACGTTCCTACTTTTTCAGCTTCCTGCGCCATGCCCACATGGCATTCGTAAATGATGGGTTGCTGAATATTCCGGGCAAGATCAAAGTGGTTATCCGTCCATTCAAAAGCTGTTCCGGGGAACCATAACTGACCGGAAAAATCATGGGTAACCGGGTCCTGGATCACTCTCCGGATCCAGGCGGGAATTCTATCTACCTCGCCATTGTCCCCATGAATTGTAACTTTTATTTTGCTGCCGTGTACAAAAGAATTTTTGTATGTTGCAAAGGGGAGAAATATTTCCCAGTCGCCCTGATGGTTTCTTTCCAGTTGATGCGAGGTTCTGTCCCACCCGTTGAAATCACCCGCCAGGAATAATTGGTGAGCATTTGGGGCCCATTCCCTGTAGTACCACCCATTTCTTTCCGTATCGAAATTAATGCCATAATAATCGTGGCCCCTGGCAAAATTGAGCAAACTTCCTGCCACTTCTTCAATTTCTTTGAGGGCTTTTTTATAACGCTCAAACCGGTCATGAACATCATGAATATAAGGATCCAGCCAGGGGTCTTCCTGGTTGATGGCTAGCTTTTCGTGTTGATTCATAATAAATAAACTTAAAAGTTGAAGTGCTAAGTTAATACATCAATGTTTCTTACACAATCATTTTCCTATGCCCTGATCCAATTGCGGCGCGGAGTTTTTCCAGGAAGGCTCCATTTCTCCAAAACGGATCGGGTTTTCCCTGTATTAATTTATTCACCAATATCCCCTTTGCTGCACAGGGCTTACCTGGCAGGAAATAATATACCGGAACGGGCTAAATGGCAATTTAATAGGAGTTTAGTAGGGAATTACCAGGAGACTTCATCCCTATAATAGCCCTATAATAGCCCTATAGATACGCTATAGATACGCTATAAATATGCTGTAGATATGCTGTAGATATGCTATATATTTTATACCACCGGGGGTAGTGGGATTGTGATAAGAACAATTGGATTTACCATAACAAATTAATTATTTTTTTCGGTAAATTACATAAAATGGTAAAAAATATTTTCCGCATTTAGCGTATCTCCCCAACTTTGAGGGATATTAGTTTTGTGCGCCGGCGAACCCCAGCGATGGTACCCATTAGTTTTCGCCATAAATCCGGAGGCGGGCTATTGGGAAGTCTTCCTTCAATTCTCATAATAAGATTTAAATTCTATTTTGCGTTCTAATATTTTGACCTAAATTTCGGGCTTCAGAAACAGTTGGGTGACAACACCCTTTGGCATTAGCTCAATAAATTTATAATAACCCGGATGAATGATAGCCAACTTCAAATAAGAACCGTCAATGTTATAAGATACGTTACTCCTTTACGTGAGGGAGGTTCATTGCCCGCTATTGTAGAGGCGGATGACGGGTTTTTGTACGTGCTGAAGTTTCGTGGAGCTGGGCAGGGAGTTAAAGCCCTTATTGCCGAGTTGATCGGTGGTGAAATTGCCCGCGCGCTTGGTTTGCGTGTACCCGAAATAGTTTTCGCCACCGTAGACACGGCTTTTGGCAGAACGGAACCTGATGAAGAAATCCAGGATTTATTGAAAGCCAGTGTGGGGCTTAACCTTGGACTGCATTATCTTTCCGGTTCCATCACGTTTGACCCGACTGTTAATAAGATAGATCCAAAACTTGCCTCGCAGATAGTTTGGTTAGATTGCCTGGTCACCAATATGGATCGTACCGTGCAAAATACAAATATGTTATACTGGCACAAAGAATTGTGGCTGATCGATCATGGGGCCTGCCTTTATTTTCATCACAACTGGCAGAATTGGGAAGAACAGGCATTGCGGCCATTCGTGCTGGTAAAAGATCATGTATTGTTGCCAAAGGCAAGCGAATTAGAGAGGGTGGATGCTGAATTTCATTCCTTACTAACGAATGAGCGTATCCGATCCATAGTCGAATTAATTCCGGATGAATGGCTGGTATCCGATCCTTCATTTGAATCAACCGGACAACAGCGGCAGGCTTACGTTCAATTTTTAGAAGCACGACTCGTGCATTCAGAAATCTTTTTAAAAGAAGCACAATATGCAGGAAAATCACTTATTTGAGTACGCCGTTATTCGTATTGTGCCCAGGGTGGAACGGGAAGAATTCCTGAATGTGGGTGTCATCCTCTATTGTTCGAAACTTAACTTTTTACAATCAATGATCGGGATAAATCATGAGCGGCTAAGGTCTTTTTGCGGTGAGTTGGATATACCTGAAGTGGAAGAGAATCTTCGGGCATTTGAGCGGATCTGTGTCGGGGGAACCGGTGCGGGCCCGATTGGTAAGCTTGATCCGGCCTCCCGTTTTCGTTGGCTTACCGCTACCAGGAGTACGGTTGTGCAAAGTTCTAAAGTTCATCCGGGGTTTTGCGCAGATGCGGGTGAAACGATTGTAAAGTTGTATGGTCAATTGGTGCTTTAGTGCCTGCGATCTTTTGACTAACTTGCGGCTTATAACCTTAACAGTTTACAAACCGCTTTAAAACCTTATAATATTCAATATGCAAACTCAAACTTCCGTCAACGAAATCACCCCGGATAAAGAACTATTTATTAAAATGGTGTTGGATGCATGGGGATCGCACAATGCAAGATTTAATAAACTGTTTGATGAGCTACCGGATGAACAATTATTATCGGAAGTATCCCCGGGGAAAAATAGTGGTATCTACCTTGCCGGGCACCTGGTAGCCATCAATGATGCCATGTTGCCCATTCTTGGTTTTGGTGAAAAACTTTACCCGCAATTAGAAGAAATATTTATTGCTAAACCAGATAAATCAGGACTTGAATTACCTTCTGTAAATGAGTTGAAGAAATACCGCGACGAAATAAATGCAAAGCTTATCTTTCATATCGGCCGGTTGCAGGCTAAGGAATGGTTCACCAGGCATGCTGTGGTATCTAAAGAAGATTTTGCAAAGGAACCTCACAGGAATAAATTAAATATCCTGATCAACAGGACAAATCACCTGAGTTATCATCTGGGGCAGCTTGCTCTTTTGGTTGAATGCAGTCTGATCTGGGCTCTATGTGCATTCCGTTGCATTGTGTGCGAATCCATTTGTTTAGGAGCGAAGGATCAACGTGTTCTCACGCGCTCACACCTGGTTCATGCATCTCGT
>JBDTWP010000129.1:0-15048 GCA_040006615.1 Ferruginibacter sp. | reverse complement strand
CCCGCTGGGGTTTGTCATACTTGCTTGCTGATTCTATTCTATATTAATGTCACCCCTCCGGGGTTTGTTAATCCGTTCAATTGATTCTCTTTGCTATATTAGTGTCACCCCGCTGGGGTTTGTCATACTTGCTTGCTGATTCTATTCTATATTAATGTCACCCTTCCGGGGTTTTCAGTTATTTCTAAATCTCGTCATGTTAATTTTTTAGATCTTTTAAAAAGGTTAATCCAATAGCTTCAGCTTCTTATCTAGAAGCCCCGAAAACCCCGGAGGGGTGAAATTAATATGGAAAACAATTTGTGTCATTAACGACTTCAAACCCCGGAGGGGTGGCATTAGGATCAGAAAAGTCGGCCAGGCATGAAATTCAAATAAATATTTTTTGTGAATGGAAAAGGCTAGGTAGTTAATGCATTTATAAGTTTTATGCAATTCAAGACCCAAAACCCGCATGAGTTTGAGAAATCGACGATTAATTAAAGTATCCTATACTGGATTTATTACTGTTTTGCCGATACGTCACAATAATTTGCTGCAGAAAAAGAATATCATTCCAACGGGTGTTCAATATATCTTTCATCCCTTGGCTTCAGGTTATGGCGCATGATCAGGCGGGCACAGGTGTTCCAGCGCAGAATGGCATCATCTTTTCCGGGCGGGCGGATAGCTTCCGCTTTTTCATAATGATCCATCGCGTCTCTTAACCATTCATAAGCAATGGATCCCCCATCCGGCATTCGCTTGCCAAGTTTTGCTTTTCCCTGCCGCTCACAGATCAGGCCGGAATAGTATTGCTTGTCATAATCATCTGTAAGCCGGGTTAACAATTGCTTTGCCCGGTTCATATCGCTCGATGACGAAGCGCCGAATTGCTCAGTAATTGCCAAAAGCATCGTTACGATGGCCCTGCTGTTTTCGGGGTCTGCCTCAAGAATGTCGAGGCAGATGCTTTCTGCCAGCATAGGTTCATTAAGAAGGCGATATCGCTCTGCCTTTTCGAGAGCCGTAGGGATACTCTCTTTGGAGATTGGCTTAATCTGGAACATAGCACTTGTTTTAAAAGATATAAATAATCCGGGCGGGTCCTGGCATCCTTGTTTATTTATTGTTGTTTTTTCGAACGAAACATACTGAATAATATTTTTATCGGATCATAAAATTTATCCGCTACCCGTTCTTTTAGGGGGATTATAGCATTGTCAGTAATCGTTATTTCCTGCGGACAAACATTGGTGCAGCATTTTGTAATATTGCAATACCCGATTCCACCTGTTTTCTTCAGGTCTTCCCGCCTGTCTTCAACGTCAAGCGGGTGCATTTCCAGGGCGGCTACGTGTACAAAATACCGCGGGCCAATAAATTCACTATTCAAATGATGCTCCCGAAGTACATGGCATACATCCTGGCAAAGGAAACATTCAATGCATTTTCGGAACTCCTGCACCCGGTCAATATCTGCCTGGGTCATTCGCCAGGTGCCGTCAGCAGCATCCGGTGGACGCGGTTTAAACTTTTTTATTTTCTTTTTGACCTCAAAATTCCATGAAACATCTGTCACGAGGTCTTTAATAAGGGGGAATGCTTTCATGGGTTGTACCAGTACCGGCTTGTCCAGTGGCAACTCATTCATCCTGCACATGCACATCAGTTTCGGAATCCCGTTCACTTCCGCTGAGCAGGAACCACAATGACCGGCTTTACAATTCCAGCGAACAGCAAGATCATTTGCAAACTTTGCCTGTATCAGCAATATTGCATCCAGCACAACCATGCCTTCGGAAATTTCAAGCTCGTAAGTCTCTAATTTTCCTTTGCTGGCATCACCACGTAATATTTGAAATGTCGCTGTTGGCATTATTTCATTTCCTCGATAATTTTTTTAAGGTCTTCCCGTATTTCGGGGATGGGCTCCTGCCTTATCGCCATTTGCCCCTCTGTATTCTTTTTTATCACTAAATTAAACTTGCCGCTTTCCATATCTTTTTCCGGGTAGTCTTCCCGGAAGTGCGCACCCCGACTTTCTTTTCTCTCTAACGCAGCCATCGTAACAGCTTCCGAAATTGTAAGCATATTGTTAAGGTCCAGCGCCGTATGCCATCCGGGGTTAAATTCCCGGTTGCCGGTGACGCTTACATTCCCTGCCCGGTGGCGCATCATCCCCAAATACTCCATGGCTCTCAACATTTCTGTTTCATTCCGCACGATACCTACAAGCTGCTGCATCATATCCTGCAAGGCAAATTGTACATCGAAAGGACTATCTCCTTTCTCCCGTTCAAAAGGTTCCAATGCCAATCTGGCCGCTTCTGTAATTTGTTTTTCATCAATGGTTCCGGCGTTGTTCTCTTTTGCAAACTTTGCAGCATATTCACCGGCTCTTTTCCCAAATACCAACAGATCAGAAAGGGAATTGCCACCAAGACGGTTGGCTCCATGAAGTCCTGCACCACATTCGCCTGCAGCAAATAGGCCAGGTAATGTTGACATTTGCGTATCGGCATTTACACGAATACCTCCCATCATATAGTGAGTGGTAGGGCCTATTTCCATAGGCTCTTTGGTAATATCAATATCAGCCAGCTTTTTGAACATGTGATACATGCCCGGCAATTTTTTCCTGATATGTTCTTCAGCATTAGAAATCTTTTTGCTGATCCAGGATATGTCCAGAAACACACCACCATGCGGGCTGCCTCTGCCTTCTTTTATTTCACGAACAATGCAACGGGCCACGTGATCGCGTGTGAGCAATTCCGGTGGTCTTTTGGCGTTTTTATCTCCCTGGATATATCGCCATCCTTCTTCCTCGTTATCGGAAGTCTGATTTCGGTATAGTTCAGGTATATTATTGAACATAAACCGCTCGCCGTTCTTATTGAGCAATACTCCACCCTCACCGCGGACACCTTCTGTTACAAGAATTCCGCGAACGCTCGGTGGCCATATCATACCAGTGGGATGAAATTGCAAAAATTCCATATCGATCAATTCTGCCCCGGCTTCATAAGCCAGGGAATGGCCATCGCCTGTATATTCCCAACTATTGCTGGTGATTTTATAAGCCCTGCCAACGCCACCGGTTGCAAGGATCACTGCCTTTGAATGGAATGTTTTAAATCTGCCCCTTTCCCTATCATATGCGAATGCTCCAATAACCTGGTCACCATCCTTAAGAAGGGTAATGACGGTACATTCCATATGTACTTCGACGCCCTGGTGAATACAATGATCCTGTAAGGTTCGGATCATTTCCAGCCCGGTGCGGTCGCCTACATGCGCCAGTCTTGGATATTTGTGGCCCCCAAAATTCCGCTGCAATATTTTTCCATCTTTGGTCCGGTCAAATAACGCTCCCCATTCTTCCAGTTCGCAAACACGATCAGGCGCTTCCTTAGCGTGTAACTCGGCCATGCGCCAATTGTTGAGATACTGGCCGCCACGCATAGTGTCGGTGAAATGTACTTTCCAGTTATCCCGGTCATCGACATTTGCCATTGCTGCAGCTATTCCTCCTTCCGCCATCACGGTATGCGCTTTACCCAACAATGATTTACATACAAGTCCTACTGTAACACCCTGGGCTGAAGCTTCGATAGCAGCACGAAGACCAGCGCCACCAGCACCGATAACCAGCACATCGAAATGGTATGTATCGTAAGAGTTCATTAGAAATTTTTATATGCCCGGCTTTTCGTCATTGGTGAATGGTGATTGGTGAAATCTTTGAAGTTTTCACTATTGACAATGGAACATTAACCTTCGCTTTACAAAATTCTCCAATCCGTCCATACCCCCATCGAACACAGTCGCACATAGATATCGGTAAAGCCAACCCAAAATAAACTCATCCATGCCCATAACATATGTTTCCTGTTCAGGCAGCTCACACATCTGTACAAATTACGGCGCACCGGTTTTCCCGAGAGGCGATCCATAAATCCCCCGACAAAATGACGAAGAGAATGACAGCCGAAAGTGTATCCTCCGAGCAGCACAACATTCACAGCCAATACCAATGTGCCTACTCCAACCCCAAAAGATTTTTCACCCGAAACAGGATCAGTAAACCATAATGCTTTCCATACATCAATCGAAAGAAAAATAATAAAGAACAAAGCTATGTACATAAAGTACCGGTGTACATTTTGTATGATGAGGGGAAAAGAGTTTTCACCACGATAGGTTTTTCTTGGTTCTGAAACAGTACAGGAAGGGGGATCGGCCCAGAAGGATTTATAATATGCGCCACGATAATAGTAGCAAGTGAGACGGAATAAACCTGGTGCCCATAGTATCAGCAGTGCAGGTGACCAGGGTAGCCAACCAGGCCACCAGCCCAGCTTTTGGCCAAACCAACTATGGGGAGAATCCCCAAAAAGTTCAGGGGAATAAAGTGGAGAAAGGTAGGGGCCGGAATAATAATTTTTACCCTGGAACGCGGCCCAGGTAACATATACCACAAATGAAGAAAGGCCGATGAAAGTTAGCAGCGGCTTCACCCACCATGCATCTTTGCGGCTCGTGTAACCAAAACGATGAATGGTTTTCCCAAAATTTACTTCAGCCATATTGTTGGCATATAATTATGTTGGATAATCAATCAACATCAATTCTTTTTCACTAAAATTGTGAATCACCTGTCTCCGCTTGCCGAAGATAATTCAAAAGATGGTAATACCTAAAAATAAAACAATATTCCTGTTTATATCTGGCAATTATGATTTCTTATTTAAGTAATATTCACGTTTATCCCTGTCAAGTTTTTCAATGGCATAACGAATCATTGTTCGTGGCATTTCTGACGAGTGCCTGTCTAAAAAATTGATCAGTTTTTGCTGGTCTTTTTTACCGGCCTCCCGGATCCAGCTTCCTGCTGCTTTATGAATCAGGTCGTTTTCATCAGTAAGCAACATTTCAGCGATTTTAAATGTATCGCCTACCTCGCCCTGGCGGATAAAGAAGTAAGTGCTTACGATGGCTGTTCTTCGCTCCCAGACATTGTTGGATTTGGCAAGCTTGTATAATATATCCCGGGATTTATTAAACAGGTAGCCACCAATAACATAAGGTGCGCTCCGGTCAACCAAATCCCAGTTGTTTATTCTGTCGTGCCGGTTAATATAAAGGTAAAATAGCGCTTTTTTCGTGGTTTCGGTGGTCTTTTTATTTCTTGCCTGGAAGTCCATTATACTGACAGCACCCATTCTTACTTCGTAAAATTCGCTATCAAGTAGTTTTTCAATTTCATCCAAAGCCATCCCGTTGAAATCTTTTGCAAGCTTAAATACAATTGACCAACGAACACCCAGGCATTTATTCCCGCTTTCTTTATTGTCTCTGAAAAATCGTTGGATTTTTTCTATTCCGGCTTTTGATTGAAAGCGTGATAACTTTTCAATAAACAATTTGGCTGTCATTGCTGTATCCATTTCCTTATCGCTGTTTAATGTTCGATTTATCGATATTTATTTTCTGCGTTCTGTTAAATAGGTCATAAGGATATTATAATTTTAGGGGCTGGCTATCATCTCCCGGTCATTTGTAGCCAGGTTTTTTGATTTAAAGAATATTATCGTAAGGATGCCCCATACTGTTATTAAAAACCCCATGTAGTTGATTACATTTTTATTTGCAATGCCGGCTGTAAATGCAATGTCAATGGTTGAATGAAAGACGGCGCATATTAGAATGCCTGCTTTTGACGAGTTATATAACCAGGTCAATAAAATACTTCTGGTCAATAAACTGAAAATCCAACCAATAATTCCTGCGATATCCATGGTAATATAGCCGGGTCTATCTTACAACGTATTATTGGATGCAGGGCCGATAATTCCTTCCCGTGTATCATGTGCTTTCCGTGGTAGATAATTTTTTACCGGCTGACAAACATAGTATTATTAAATTGAAATCTATTTAATAGCTTGCTGTATTATCCGGTGCAAAAAATTTTCCACAGAGTGGCTTCATTTTTCCCGGATATTTCACTTCTTTGTTACCCGGAAGCAAGCCGGAAAATAATCTGGCATTTCCAAAAAAGATAAAAATGAAATAAGTTATTTTTACGATTCAAACCATTGATAACAAAAAATAAGATCATGAACAATATATTGAAATCCGTTGGAATAGGCCTGGTTGCTACTATTAGTTTTTATGGTTTATCCGCCCAAAAAAAGGAGGTGGTAAAAGTTATAAAATCAGCGAGGGAAAAAAAGGTGGATATTATAATCGGGGATAAATTATTTACCAGCTTTTTATATCCCGACACGTTGGAAAAGCCCGTTTTATACCCCGTACATGCAGCCAATGGAACTATCATTACCAGGGGGTTTCCGTTAGATACAGAACCCAATGATCCGACTGATCATCCGCATCATATTGGGATATGGTTCAATTTTGAAAATTTGAACGGGCTTGATTTCTGGAATAATTCTTATGCTATCCCCAAAGAAAAAAAACATTTGTACGGCTGGATCAAAACAGACCGGATCCTTGAGACCTCCGGCGGCTCATTGGGCATATTATCTTACCATGCCAACTGGACCAATCAAAAAAATGATGTGTTGCTGGAAGAAACGACCAGTTTTGGGTTTAGCGGAACCGTTCATCAACGGGTCATAGAAAGGCGAACCGATTTAAAAGCCAGTACAGACTTGCTTTTTACAGATGCTAAAGATGGGATGCTTGGAATCAGGCTCGCGCATTCCTTGCAAATGCCTACGAATAAGGACCAGGAATTTACAGACGATAAAGGAAATGTTACCATCGTGAAAGGTGGAACCGATACTATCGCAAACGGTAATTATTTTTCCAGTGAAGGAAAGCAGGGTGATGATGTGTGGAGTACCAGGGGAAGGTGGTGCAAAGTATATGGCAGGATGGGAAATGATTCCATAAGCGTGGTGATTATTGATCATCCGTTAAATCCCAACTATCCGACTTTCTGGCATGCCCGTGGATATGGCTTATTTGCTGCAAATCCACTTGGTGAAAAAATATTTACTAATGGTAAATCTGTTAAGAATCTCCGGCTTAAAAAAGGGGAAACTGTTAGCTTTCGCTACAGGATAATAATCGATGAAGGAAGGAATACGATCTCTGCAGGGCAGTTGAACCAGCTGGCAGATGAGTTTGCCAGGTCAAAATAGGGTGAACAGGATGGATGAGTACTTATATTTTGATGCCCGCCCGCCTGCCCGGCTGGTTATTCAGCCGGGCATCCTGGCGAGGGATTCAGCCGGGAGGGGTACAGTTGGCTATACTTTATATGGTTTATCTTTTAGAATCTTTAAAGTGATTGTGCGTGCGCCTTACTCAGCCCGCAATGCGGTAACCGGGTTGGCCCGGGCAGATTTCAAAATTTCAAAACTTACCGTTAGCAGTGTAACGATCAATAAACCCAGCAAACTCATAGCAAATATCACGGGGCTTATGGTAGTACGGTATGCAAATCCCTGCAGCCACCGGTAAGCCGCAAACCAGGAAAGTGGTATGGCTAACAGGCTCGATACCACGAAGATCTTAATGAATACCCATGCAAATAATGTGACTACATGTTTATTACCGGCACCTAATACTTTCCTTATGCCAACTTCTTTGGTGCGTTGTTCTGCTGTATAAGAAGCCAGGCTAAATACGCCCAGTACGGTAATTAATATAGCAAGTATGGCAAATACTTTAGCCAATGATGAAACCCTGGTTTCAACTATGTACATCCGGTTGAACTCATCATTTAAAAACCAGTGATCGAATCCTGCTCCGGGAAATGCAGCCCTCCATTTTTTTTCAATGGCTGCGATTTTTTCCTGAAATTTCCCGGCCGGTAATTTTATATACGCGATCTTATCTATAAAATGAAGATGAGGATTCAGAATTAAAGGTTCAATGGGCTGGTGCATGGATCGGAAAGGAAAATCTTTTACCACACCTATTACCCGGTAAAAACTGCTGCTGTCCCTGGTATCTTTAACGCTGGTGCCCATGATTTTACTAATAGGTTGATTAAGAGCTTTTACTGCAGCCTCATTCAATATGATGGAGCTGCTGTCATTAAGATTGCCTAATTCAAAATCACGTCCTGCGATAAATTCCAGCTGGAAGGTTTTAGGAAAATCAAATTCTACGTTCAATTGGTTCCATTGTAAATTTTTGTCCAGCAATTCGGGAAACTTTACCGTGGCACCGATCCAGCCAAAATAATTCAATCTTGGCAGGTGATTAGCCATCGTTACGTGTTCAATTTGCGGATCCTCCAGCACCGCACGTTTAAACATAGCAAACCGATCCTGCTGTGCTATACCACCAAAGCGTATGGAAAGCAACTGGCTGCCCTGTTCATTTAGTTTCGAGGTTTTTAGCTGCTCCATCTGGCGGATGACAACAAGAGTGTAAATGATCATCCCCAGCGCGACGGTATACTGGATGGTAACCAGGGCTTTTCGAAACAGTTCCGCGCCTTTACCTTTTATTATCTGCCCCTTTAATACTTTCACCGGTTGATAAGCAGATAAATATAATGCAGGGTAAACGCCGGCGATAAAGCCCATGAAGACTACGATACCAGCTACTATGGCTATCATGTAAGGGTTTAATAGTGAGCCCATCGTGAAAGTTTTATGCGCCAGCTGGTTAAATGGCTGAAGAAAAACAAGGACTAAAATAACGGACAACAATAAGGCGCCAAATGTCATCAAAAAAGATTCCAGGAAAAACTGCGTAGCTATTTCGGACCGTTTGCTTCCAAATGTTTTACGCAGGCCCACTTCCTTTGCTCTTTTAACCGAACGGGCGGTGGCAAGGTTCGTATAGTTAATGCAGGCAATCAGCATGATCAGGATTGCAATGACACTGAAGATGGTGAGATAAGTTTTATCGCCACGCGTATTAGTGCCTTCCCATAAATTCTTTTGATCGAAATGAATGTCTGATAATTTTGTCGTAAAAGCAGCGAACTTAAACCCACCTGCCCGGGCCCCTGAATCGGACTGTATCATCTGGTTTGCCAATGTATTGATGATCGAGTTAATGGGTTTTATATCAGCGCCTGGCTTCAGGACGATGTAATTCTCGAAAAATTCCAAATGCTCACCAAAGCGCGTTCCTTCCATAAATTCAGAGAAGTGTTCACCATGAATGGTTCGCATGGCATTTACATTTAAAATATACAGGGGTTTAAAATGGGAATTGGAGGGGTAGTCCCTGTAAATACCGGTGACCATTACATCGATCTCCCTGTCACGGGTAGCCCAGAAATGTTTTATACTGATGGTTTTACCCATGGGGTCTTCTTTGCCGAATAATTTCCGGGCGCCACTTTCACTCAATACAATGGTGTTGAAATTATCGAACATTTTTTCTTTGTTGCCCCGAAGCAAATTAAACGAAAGCACGTCATGAAAATTCGGCTCAGCCCACCGGATATCTTCAGTCAGTATGATCTTATCCTTCGCTTTATAGTGGAGAGAAGTAGGATAACCGATATAGGCTATCCGGGTGGCATTAACCACTTCACTCCGGTTGTCTTTCAGGTACCGGACGAAATAACCGGGAGCGCTCGTATTGTCAAACCTTTCACCGTCTGGATTAATAAATGTGCAGCCGACGCGGTAGGTATTCTTATAGTAGGGTTGCATGGTATCATAGCGAAGCTCATCGCTTACATACAAAAAAATAAGGATGGCACTGGCTAAGCCAAGGCCCAGGCCAAAGATATTCAACAGGGAAAAGAGTTTCTGGCGTTTGAAATTGCGAAGCGCAATTAAAAAGTAGTTACGGAACATGGCTGAAATAGTGAGTAATGAGTAATGAGTGATAGTTATGAGTTATTAGTAATGAGTTATGATTAATCAAAAATGAGTTTGACTATTCATTATTCCCGAATTAAGCCGACACTATATTTATTACGTAGCATTATTCATAATATCCTGCAAAGCACAAAACAACAACATCATTAATCAGATTCCTAACGACCCGATAAATCCGGAACTATACCGCTCTTTGCGGTAGCCTTCAGGGTATTTACTAATACCGGAGTTGAAAATAAATATTGATAAAAGTTCGGCAATCAAAGCGTGTAAAAAAACACAATTTTGGAGGAGTGGTTAAAAACAAGAGATACTATTTGTTAAATAATTCCAAAAGAGAGCATGGAAGAGCTTAAGCGCTTCAGAGAAACCCGGGCACGGAGCCAAAAAACTCACAACATGATATAAATTGTATAATTCCTGATACGGGCTTATTTTCCGATGGGAAGTTTGCAGGTTCCAAACACATATCTATTTGAACCAAATAGGTACATACAACAGAAAGGCAACTGGCCAAAAAAAACTGCAATCCACCTTTCATTTTTTTTAGTTTCCGGAGCCGGAAGAATTATTTCATAAAAACCGGGATGTACTACGATTATTAATTATTCCCAATAAATCCGGATGACCCACAAAATTTTATCATAGAAATTCAAAAAAATAACTTTCAATTAATTCTGTACCGATAATGAAAATATTCACCTTATTCCAGGCCAGGGTATCGCTTAATTTCGCGATTTAAAACCTTGCCATTATTCTTATTTGGATTTGTTCCAATACACTTTTACATTATGCGTGGATCTTCCCGAAGCAACTATATCCGGTTTTCCATCCTGGTTTAAATCCATTACCTGGATATCTTCACATGCTATTCCATTTTTGTCTACCCATTGGGATTCCCATTGGCTTCCCGATGCATCTTTCTGTAGGTAAATTTTTATTCCTGTCAGGCTATCTTTATTTGGAGCCCTCCATCCTGCAATTATCTGGTCGGTTCCTATGTTCAAAAAATCTGCCACTGCAAGCGCATGTCCTTCTTTCAGATTATCATCTATCACGATTCTTTTTGTTTTATCCTCCAGGGCATATTCGACCACTTTATCGCCATGCATTGGCTCAACAGTTACAATAAAATTTTTATTGAATGCCGATTTTCCCGTTCTCACTTCTCCTGCACCAAATTCCAAACCTTCTATTTTTTCAGCTGATACTTCCCCATCTTTATTGAGCCATGTATGTATAAATCTTACCCCTTCTTTTCCTGCCAGGTAAAATCCGTTCTTGTTTTTATCATTTGATTCCACAATTTGAAAATTATGTGTAAGATGCATGTCTTTGTCAACTGTCCGTATTGACCATTTCCCATTCACATCTTTGGGGAATTCATAGGCAATAATGTTCACCCCTTCACCCGCACCACTAACATTCCCGCGACCATGAAGCGGAACCACCAGCAGGTAATATTTTCCTTCCGGCGATCTAAACCATTTCATTCTATGGACAGTTGGTTCATGATGTAGCTCTAAGGCCCTCCATTACTGCGTAGGATCATCAGGGCGAACCAGGTAATGAACACTACCCGACTGCTCCGAGTTACTTGTTTCAGATGGATTCCATTGTGCTCCTACTGCTATTTCCACCTTACCATCTCCATTAATATCCCTTGCGGCTATACAAACATTATCATGCTCCGTGAGATTTTCTGCAAGAACAAACTTCTTCCAGTCACCATTCCTATACCATACAAACTGTTTTTTATCAGCCAATAGTATATCAGGCTTTCCGTCGCCATCCACATCTCCTAATGCTAATCCGTATCCGATGGATATGTTATTATCAATAACCTGTTCTTCAAATAGCGGTGGATTGGTTCCAATAAAGTGAGACAGGAAAAGTAGAAAAATTACAGGAGATAGCATATAAGTACAATTTTATGACTATGATTGCAATGTTAAGTCTCTGAATAATCAATAAAAGTAACTTTTATTCTGTCACGGTTACTGTCTTCACGCACCAATTTTTTCCTCTTCTGGTTTTTCATTTCCAGCCCTGGTTTCGGTCCAGGAACCGAAATCCAGTATTGGTTCGCGGAGCAAAACCAAGGCTTAAACTTCAGTGTTCCATTCTTCTAAAATTTGCCAGGCCGGATTCACATTCAGAACACTTCCGGAACAAAAGTCTGATCCGTCATCGGCGGGCGAATGTAACCGGTATCTTCCTGTCTTGGCGGCAATACCATCTCTTCAGGAGTAAGGTCTTCATAAGGAACCATACTCAGCAGGTGATGAATACAGTTCAGGTGCGCGCGTCTTTTGTCGTCAGAACTAACCACATACCAGGGAGCCTGCTTAACATCAGTATGTTTAAACATTTCATCTTTCGCACGGGAATACTCTATCCATCTTTTTCTTGATTCCAGGTCCAGGGGGCTGAGCTTCCAGCGCTTTATAGGTTTAGTGATTCGATCATGGAAGCGGCGTTCCTGTTCGGCGTCGCTTACGGAGAACCAATATTTGATCAGGATAATGCCCGAACGGATCAATATGCGCTCAAATTCAGGGCAGGTGCGCATGAACTCGTGATATTCCTCATCGGTACAAAAGCTCATGACTCTTTCAACCCCGGCCCGGTTGTACCAGCTACGATCAAAAAGGACCATCTCTCCTCCTGCCGGCAATTGTGCCACATAGCGCTGAAAATACCACTGTGTTTTCTCTCTTTCTGTTGCTGTGCCCAACGCCACAACCCGGCAAATGCGTGGGTTAAGGGATTGTGTGATCCGCTTGATGACACCACCTTTACCGGCGGCATCACGACCCTCAAAAATCACAATCACCTTCAATCCCTGGTTTTTGATCCATTCCTGCAATTTTACTAATTCGATATTACATTTTGCCATTTCAGCGTTGTAAATCTTCACCTTGATTTTGCCTGCTTTTCCATATTTGGCGTTGGTATTTTCGGATAGTTTTTTTTGATCTTTTGCCACTATACTTTTTTTATTTGTCGCCTTTTTTTTCACTTTGTTCTTTTTTGCATTTTTCTTTTCAGGCATGACGGTTTTGTCCTTATTGGTAACCGGAAGCTTTAATTTCTTACTCATAGATGTTGATTTTCTTTTGCGATAAAAATGACGTAAAGCAAAATGACCTCGTTAACGATTGGGGAATTCCTTGTACTTTGCTTTTACAATTACTGCAATTCATAAATTTACTAAATCATCTTTAGCATTCATAAATTTTTTGTCATAATTACGTGCAAATTAGATATGCAGGAAGCCGACAGTGCAGGTCTATTTTTTGAACTGTCACCTGGCGGGAGTCCGGGGGGCATAGGCGATATCTTTAATAAACGTCATTATTACAGATTGTGGATAAACTAATTTGGTTATACCTGAAAAAGAAAAACAACTTTGTATTTAACATTTTAAATATTAATCAACATTTTATGATAGCAAAATTTGTAGACTTATCACTGGAAAATTCAATGGAAGTTGAAAAGAGTGCGGAAGGCATTTCTTTTTACATTACCAGAACCGGCGAAGAATCTAAGGGACAATCCATTATAATTCCCCCAACAGAAATTTCAAATCTAATAAAGTTCTTAACTGATATTCAATCTGCAATCAATCTAACTTCCTCAATCAATTAAGCCCGGAATTATAAAATTTAGAATGTATTTATATCTTCGGTCAGGGTTGGTGGTGCCACCTATATAACGTCAAAGATTAATATTTCACGATTGACTATTCACTGTTCGCAAATAGAACCTTCTTTTCCTATATAGAATAATATTAGTCAATACCTTGAATATCAATAATTTTGCGTGCATTGGAAATTGTCGCGGTAACAGGTGGTTTGTGAGGACACAAACCACGGCAGGGCCTCTATTGGTGTCCCCACCGACCGAAATCAGGAGCGACAATTTGGAATGCACCCATAATTTTAAATATATTTTTTTATGAAAAATATCATTGTTCTTTTAATCGCCCGGTTCATTGTGCAAAGCGGGTTTGGCCAGCAACCTTTATTTCAATCAAAGGCTTATAGTATTTACCCGGATAAAGTGGTGCAGGGTAGTATGGAAGCGGTTGCACTTTCACCTACAGAAATTATTTCTAACTATAAGAGCCCAACTAACCAGTTCCAAAGCACAAAGCTTTCGTTTAAATTCAGCATCAATGGAAAGGACAATGAAATGATATCGGGTGTGGATCATCAATTTAATTTGTTGCCCGGTATTATTGAAACTCCCGTTATAAAATTTGGCAGCCAGTTGAAGGATAAGTCAGGCGAAACCAACGCCTTTTTAAAACCTGGCACAAAGTTGAAATTAAGGGTGGATATGAATTCCATGCTGGCAGATTTCAGAACGAAGGGTTATTTTACAACTTTTAAAGGTGAGAAAATTTATAAGGAAGATTTTAAAGGTTTGTATGTAGCGGGCAATACATTGCCGATGGTATGGGATTTTGATAATTTACATAACCGGGAAGAACTTCAGTTAAAGGATCCTGATGGCGATGGTATTTATGAAACCAACCTCGTACTGAATGCGCAGAAAGATGAAAAGGAAACGGCATCTGCCTGGAAATTATCAAAGGATATTTCCGCTTTTCCACAATACAAGTCAGTTCATACCCTTGCGGATGCCATTTATAATATGTCAGTGGAAGAAATGATGAGGGCGGTAGAACCCGACAGTACTTTCAGAACCGGAAAGGAATGGTCGGGGGTGTGGACAAGAGACATCAGTTACAGTATCATCCTGGCGATGGCTTATTTACAGCCGGAAGTGGCGAAAAAAAGCCTGATGCGGAAAGTGAATAAGAAAAAAAGGATCATACAGGATACAGGTACAGGCGGGGCATATCCCTGCTCGACCGACAGGATCATCTGGTCGGTTGCTGCCTGGGAAATTTATCAGGCTACCGGTGATAAGGATTGGCTGCAAGAGGCTTTTCAGATCATTCAAAACTCGATAGAAGACGATATGAATGTAGCCTATGATGCAGGTACCGGCCTCGTAAAGGGAGAATCTTCTTTTTTAGACTGGCGTGAACAAACCTATCCCAAATGGATGCAACCGGCGGATATTTATGAGTCAGAAAACCTGGGCACCAACGCAGTACACTACCAGGCGAACCTGTTGCTTTCTAAAATGGCCGGATTACTTAACGATACAAGGGCGTCTATAAAATATAAAGCCAGTGCCGAAAAAATAAAAGCCGGCATCAATCACT
>JBDTWP010000128.1:0-15108 GCA_040006615.1 Ferruginibacter sp. | reverse complement strand
GGTGAGTCACTACTTAGGAAAAAATTATCAATTATCAATTATCAATTATCAATTAAAATCTACCCTGAATGAAATTCTTTAAGCCTTGGTTTCGCTCCACTAACCAATACCTGAACCGAAGAAATAGGAAATAAATTGACCCGATCAAAAATTGTATAGGTTTATATCATTCGGGAAAAACAATCCTTTGCAACCCTTAACAGTTCTTATTCATAGAGTTTTCTTGCAGACTTAATGCACATAAAAAAACCCGGTCTGCTTCGAAACGAGACCGGGTTTTTTATTTTATCAGAGTTCTTTGATTTTTATGTTCCTGAACCAAACCATATTACCATGATCCTGTAATACGATCCTGCCTTTTTTATAAGTGCTAAAATCAGGCATCTCTTTAAATTTACTTCCCGCAACTAATTTTTTCCAGTTGTCATCCCACATAGTAGTTGAAACAACATTTGTTCCGTTCAGGAAAAGATCCAGTTTCCCATCTTTGGCAATGATTTCTGCCTCGTTCCATTCACCTACCGGCTTAGCTGATTCCTTAGAGCTGGAAATTAAATCGTACAGATCACCCGCTTTGTGTTTCATTATTTTGCCATCTGGGTGCCCGTTATTATCAACAATCTGCATTTCAGGGCCCGTATAAAATGTGTATTTATATTTGACAGTGTCTTCATGGGTATAAAAAATGATTCCGCTATTGCCTTTAGGAGCGATCTTCCACTCAAGTTTTAAATCGAAGTTTCCGTATTCTGCGTCAGTAACCAGGTCTCCGCCACCACTTGTTTGAAATCCTTCTTTTTTGGAAGTATCCAGGTATAGAGCTCCATCCGCAATTTTCCATAGTTCACCCGCCTTTTCCTTTCCATAACTGTGCCAGCCTGTGGTAGTGTTTCCATCAAATAAAGAAACCCAGCCATCTGTTGAACTGTCTTTTTTATTCATAGTTGAATCAGTGTTTGCAGTTCCAGGCGCTGAAGTATTTTCTGCGTTATTGCAACTCATTAAAATCGCAAGAGAAACAACCATCACGGAGAGTTTATTTTTCATATTTATTTCTTTTCTTCTTTTAATAATAAGATATATTTTACCATCGCAATCGCATCTTCCCTACTAATCTGGGGATGTGCAACCATTGGTATTTGTCCCCAAACTCCCTGGCCGCCGGAAAGTATTTTAGATGCCAGCAGGTTGCGGTTACTTTCGGTATTTTCGTATTTGGCGGCAACCAATCCATAGGCAGGCCCTATTGAAGGATCTCTTAATTTATGGCAGGTAAAACAGTCCGATTTTGCTACCAGTTTTTCCCCGTTTACCCAATCCGGGCTGTCCATCACAGAGGTAGTTGATTTTTCTTCGCCCTTTGTTTCCGTAGAACCAGTTCCGTTGCCACAGCCAAAACAAAAAATGGACATCGATAAAACAATGCAATATTTTTTCATATAGTAAATTTTATTTTGGCAAAAGTATTCAAATCCTGAAAAATAACTAAAAAAATTAATAAGGGATAGGCTTTGGCAAAATCTGTAGTCATTTAAATCCTGGTTTCGGGTATATTTTGAATCACCGGGCTTACATCTTTCTGATCGTTGACCCAATGAATAACTGCAATCGCCATTAGGATAGGCTACCGGTTGGTTATTTTACCTTAAAGTTGTTTAAAAATGAAATTTTCAATCATCGTCTCGCTATTGGCGGGGCTCAGGCCATGAAAGACACCCTTAAAACAAATGATTAATACTGAAAATTAAAATTAAATGGCTTCTTATATATTTGTTGCGTAAATTAAGCCGGAAAAGCTAAATAAAAGATAATAAAGTTCAAATCATGCATGGAATATTAGACCTTGTAGGGAATACACCATTAGTGGAATTAAAAAAGATCCCTGTTAATAAAAATGTAACGATATATGGGAAACTGGAAGGAAATAATCCGGGCGGGAGTGTAAAGGACAGGGCGGCATTCGGCATGATCAAAGGAGCCATCGACCGGGGGGAGATATCCGACGGAATTAAACTGATAGAAGCTACCAGTGGTAATACAGGGATCGCCCTTGCCATGATCGCCAGTTTATTTGGCGTGGAAATAGAATTGGTAATGCCTGAAGACGCCACTCATGAAAGGGTTTTGACCATGGAAGCATTTGGCGCGAAAGTGATACTTACGCCAAAGGCGAATTCTATGGAAGGAGCTATAGATTATGCAAATTCACAGGTGGCAAAAGGTGGTTATTTAATGCTGAACCAGTTTGGTAATGCCGATAATCCGGGGATGCATTACAAAACTACCGGGCCGGAAATATGGAATGACACCAATGGTAAGATAACACATTTTGTATCCGCGATGGGTACCACCGGTACTATTATGGGAGTATCGAAATACCTGAAAGAAGTAAATGCTGCTATTCAAATCGTTGGATGTCAACCTACAGATGGCTCCAGGATACCCGGCATACGCAAATGGCCCGAAGCATATTTACCTACCATCTTTGACAAAAGCAGGGTGGACCGGGTTATTGAAATTGCAGAAAGGGATGCCCGTATCATGGCCAAACGCCTGGCAAGGAAAGAAGCCATATTTAGTGGTATGAGCAGTGGGGGGGCAGCACATGCGGCAATAGAACTTGCCAAAGAATTGAAGGAAGGTGTAATTGTATTTATTGTATGCGACAGGGGCGACAGGTATCTGTCTTCAGACCTTTTTGATTAATTTCTGAAGTCTGATCTTTTTTTATATAATATGCTGCTGTATCGCTTTGGAAACCGCTTCCAGTAATGAATCCGCCCCATTGGGTTAGTCGGGCATCAAAACATCAAAGATCAGACATAATTACTACCTCTTTGTTATTCCATAAAATCCTCTTACCTTTGCCGCGCTAAAAGGTTCAGCAAATTGGGGAGATTGGGTGGTAGCTGCAATTTATTTAGCATATATGAGAGTAAATTAATCATATTACGGAAACCCAACACTACGGGTTCAAAGGCGCCTTCCTCTTTTGGATGGCATTTTCAACATCGTTATAAAGTACAGGGGTGCGATTCCGATAAAAGATCGGGACAGGCTGCAAATGAAGCTTAACAGAAGTTTTGCGGCCGGGTAAAAATAATAACTAAAAATTCAATTAATGACTTCCTTATCCCCGTTTAGGGGTAGGGGCAAATAAAATACAATGGCAGATCTACGTTATCAGCGAAATTTTGGTATTGCGGCTCATATTGATGCCGGTAAAACCACTACCACTGAACGAATACTTTATTATACAGGGGTGAATCACAAAATTGGTGAGGTGCATGATGGCGCTGCTACCATGGACTGGATGGCACAGGAACAGGAACGGGGCATCACGATTACCAGTGCTGCAACTACCTGCTTTTGGAACTTCCCGATGGTCCAAAACAAAAAAACACCTGACACAAAACTGTACAAATTCAATATCATCGATACCCCGGGCCACGTGGATTTTACAGTGGAAGTGGAACGTTCTCTACGCGTACTGGATGGCTTGCTGGCATTGTTTTGCGCCGTATCCGGTGTGGAACCACAGTCTGAAACCGTGTGGCGCCAGGCCAACAAATACAAAGTACCCCGTGTGGGATTTGTAAATAAGATGGACCGTGCAGGTGCGGATTTCTTAAATGTGGTGAAACAGATCAAAGAAATGCTGGGCGCCAAAGCCGTGCCCTTACAACTGCCGATTGGCGCAGAAGATAACTTCAAAGGCGTGGTGGATCTTGTTACAATGAAAGGCATGGTGTGGGACGAAGAAGGAATGGGCATGACTTACAATGAAGTACCTATTCCGGAAGATATGATGGAAGAAGTAAATGAGTGGAGACAACACCTGATCGAAGCCGTTGCAGATTATGATGAAAAACTATTGGTAAAATTCTTTGACGATCCCGATACGATCACAGAGGCAGAAATACATGAGGCAATCCGTAAGGCAACCATCGATATCAGCATCATCCCCATGCTGTGTGGCTCATCTTTCAAGAATAAGGGTGTGCAAACGGCGCTGGATGCGATCGTTCGATATTTGCCGGGACCAATGGATATTGAAGCTGTTAAAGGAATCAACCCGGATACCGGCGAAGAAATTTTCCGCCATTGTGATCCAAAAGAACCATTCAGTGCATTGGCATTTAAGATCATGACTGATCCTTTTGTGGGGCGTTTGGCATTCTTCCGCGCCTATTCAGGAAGACTGGACAGTGGGAGTTATGTATTGAATACCCGGACCGGGAAGAATGAGCGTATCAGCCGTATCATGCAGATGCATGCCAACAAGCAAAACCCGGTTGATTATATTGAAGCGGGTGATATCGGTGCAGCAGTAGGGTTTAAAGATATTAAAACCGGCGATACATTGTGTAATGAGGATAAGCCGATCGTATTAGAAGCAATGACATTTCCTGAACCGGTGATCTCGGTAGCCGTAGAGCCAAAAACTCAGGCAGACGTTGATAGAATGGGGATGGCGATCGCCAAACTGGTAGAAGAAGATCCGACATTACGGGTAAGGACAGACGAAGAAACCGGCCAGACCATTTTGAGTGGAATGGGTGAGTTACATCTGGAGATCATTGTAGATCGTATGCGTCGTGAATTTAAAGTTGAAATAAACCAGGGGGCCCCGCAGGTGGCGTATAAGGAAGCGTTTCAGAATACGATTCAACACCGTGAAACCCTGAAAAAACAAACAGGCGGTCGCGGTAAATTCGCCGACATCGTATTTGAGATCGGACCGGCAGATGAAGAATTTTTGAAAGAAGGTAAATCAAACTTCCAGTTTGTAAATGGCTTGTTTGGTGGCAGCATTCCAAAAGAATTTGTTCCCGCTATTCAGAAAGGTTTTGAAACCGCTATGACGACAGGTGTTTTGGCGAGCTACCCGATGGCGAACATGAAAGTACGCGTGTTTGATGGCAGTTTTCACCAGGTAGATAGTGATGCGATGAGTTTTGAATTGTGCGCCAAACAAGGCTACCGTGAAGCCGGTCGAAAAGCAAAACCTGTTTTACTGGAGCCGATCATGAAAGTGGAAGTCTTAACGCCTGATCAATACATGGGTGATGTTACGGGCGACCTTAACCGCCGGCGTGGTATGCTGGAAGGCATGGATAGCAAACACGGTGTACAGGTGATTAAAGCAAAAGTGCCATTAAGCGAAATGTTTGGTTATGTTACGCAGTTGCGTTCCCTGTCAAGCGGCCGTGCTACTTCTACAATGGAGTTCAGTCATTACAATCCCGCACCGAATAATATTGCCGAAGAAGTGATCGCCAAACAAAAAGGAAAACAAAAGTCGGATGATTAAAGTATAAATGAACAATTGATAAGAAGCCTCGTTTTGAAAAAAGCGGGGCTTTGGTTTTATTAGCGTTATGGCATAGCAGTTATGAAAAATTGTATTATTTTCAATTTATATATAGAACGGCTTTTACAGGTACATGAGTCTACCGAAATGATGAAGCCATTTTATTCACTACCTGATTTTACATACTTTTGAATTACATTCAACACTTAAATTGTTTAGATGAAACGACTTCTTTCCGCAATCACTTTTCTGCTGGCGTTCGCTTTCATAGCCTGTAATGCTAAAAAGCGTGAAGACATTAAGGACCCGGACAAAACTTTTGCAAACTTTGAACATGAATTTTTAGATGCATATTGGAAACAGTATCCCAGTGCTTCCATATTTATTGGATATGGTAAATACTATGACAACCTGGTGATACCTGGCAGTAATTCCTTCGCTAATAATATAGCGTTTTCTAATCAATGGATTGATACCTTAAATAATAGTGATTATAACCAGCTCAGCGACAATAATAAAATAAGCTTCAATATCATTAAAAACCAGTTGGTGAGTGATAAGTGGTATCAGTCCGTTTTCAGGCAACAGGAATGGGATGCCGCTGCATATAATATAAGTTGGGAATGTGACTATATCATTAATCAGCCCTATGCTCCATTAGATGAAAGGCTGGGAATCCTTACTAAACATTTGCAACATGTTGATGAGTATTATAAAGCTGCCCTTAACATTCTGCATCTGCCAACCAAAGAACATATTCAATTATCTATTGTGCAAAACCAGGGCGGGCTTACTGTTTTCGGAACTGCACTCACCGATTCAATCAAGGCCTCGCATTTATCCAATTCCGAAAAGGACGCCTTGCGGCAAAATGTTGCCAAAACCATCAGATCAATGAAAGGCTATATAGAAGCATTAAAAGCGATTGTATCCGACAAAAATTATGTTTTCCGCGATTTTAGGATAGGAAAGGAACTATTTACAGAAAAGTTTAAATATGATTTGGCAACAGATTTTACCCCGGAGCAGGTGTATGAAATGGCGACTGCAGGAAAGGAATTGTATCACCATAAAATGTTCCTGATCGCTGATAGCTTATGGCCGGAATATTATCCAACCCAACGCAGACCAAAAGATAGTTTACAGTTAGTTCAATTTGTACTGGATAAAATACAACTGCAACATGCGAGGCCGGAACATTTCTTTGACTCTCTTACCAGCCAGGTATACCAGTTGAAAAAATTTATTGTAGCGAAAAAACTATTCGATTTTGACACCACCTCTCCACCCATCAAAGTAAGGATCATGCCTCCCTACGCAAGGGGTTTTAGCGTGGCAAATGCAGAATTTACGCCCCCTTACCAGGAAAGGGGAACCACCTGGTATAACATTGATGATTTGACTATTTACCCGCCTGAAAAAGCAGAGAGTGTATTAAGAGAGTATAATAATTATGCTTCACAGTTACTTTCCATTCATGAAGCAGTTCCAGGACACTGTGTACAGGGGATATATAACAATAAAAAATCTCCTGACCCGGTAAGGTCTGTATTTCAGAATGGAGCAATGGTAGAAGGCTGGGCTGTTTATACTGAGGTGATGATGCTTGAAAACGGATGGGGAAACCATACGGCGGAAATGGATTTGGTACATTATAAACACAGGCTTCGTGAGCTGGCAAATGTGATTATTGATTACGATATTCAATGTCTTAATAAACCTAAAGAAGAGATATTACACCTGCTGATAAATGAGTGTTTTCAGACCAAAGCTCAGGCTGAGGAAAAATATCATAGAGCAACTGTTTCGCAGGTGCAGCTTTGCTCATATTATGCCGGCTCTACCTCAATACTTGCGCTCCGGGAAGCCTATAAAAAGAAAATGGGCGACAAGTATAGCCTGAAGGACTTCCACGAAAAGTTTTTGAGTTTTGGTAGTTCACCTGTTAAATATATACGGGAAAGGATGTTGCAAAAAAAAGCCCAATAACTTACAGCAATGGGGGTGCCTCTTCCCTCAAAAAGCTGTCTGAGAAACAAGGGCTTTACTACAAATGTGGTGTGAATTGTCTTTATTAAAATATGCTACAGGATTGAAGCAAAATTATTGCTAATATTATCACTATATAAGCAAAAGCTGGTTAACCGTTTAACAAGATTAATAACTTTACAAGATTTGGTTATGACAGACGAAGAAAATAAAAACAATATACCGACCCTCTACGAGTGGGCTGGTGGTATGCCGGTATTTGAAAAGCTGACTGACGTTTTCTACAAAAAGGTTTTAAAGGATGAAATGTTAGAAAAGGTCTTTCAACATATGTCACCTCAACATCAAATGCATGTTGCTCACTTTATGGCCGAGGTTTTTGGCGGACCGCGGGTATATAGCACAGCAGAAGGGAGTCATTTCGAAATGATTCAAAAGCATCTTGCAAAACATTTAACTGAGCAGCACAGAAAGCGATGGATGCAACTACTGGTTGAATCAGCGGATGAAATAAATTTACCTGCCGACCCCGAATTTCGTTCTGCCTTTATTGCTTACATTGAGTGGGGAACCAGAATTGCAGTACTGAATTCAAACGAAACTTCATTAGAAATGAATCCACTCGAACCAATGCCTGAATGGGGGTGGGGAGTTCCAGGCAGGCCTTTTCAAAAATAAAAAACGCTGAAAGGAAAATCAATTTGTTTTGCGTGAACCTTGCAATTGACTATTTTTCTTTTCATATTCGGGATTATTGAAAGTAGATCTAATACCAAATATTCGCTAATCTATCTGTAAACATTGGCCAGATGGACGATGCTGCCTCTTGATATAAAAAATGGGGAGGACTTCAATAATGACTACATTAGTGCCGGTAATACGATGAACACCACTTAAAAGCTGGTCTATGAAACTTATAAAAAATACCTGGCTTCTTTTGTTAATGATGAATAGCGGAAATGCGTTTGCTCAAAAAAACATCCGCCTGCAATCTCCTGACCACAATATTATTTTTACATTCATACCCAACAAAAATTCGCCGGTTTACCAGGTCGATTATAAGGGTAAGAGATTAGTGGAGAAATCAACACTCGGACTGTCTTTCCTGGATGATGGGGATTTCGCCGTCGGGCTTATTGCCGGGAAACCAATTTTTAGAAAAGGTGATGAAACCTATGACCTGGTTATTGGAAAAGCCAAAACAATTCATAGCCATTATGAAGAACTAACGATACCGCTCACACGATTGAATGGAGCTGGAAACAGGCTCGTGAATATTGTGGTAAGGGCTTTTAATGACGGAATTGCATTCCGGTATGAATTTCCCTCCCAAAAGGCCTGGCCTGCCTATACGTTAACGGATGAGCACACAACTTTTAACCTGGCACAAAACCCAACGGTGCTCGCGCTTTTCCGGGAAAACTATACAACTTCTCATGAAGGCTTTTATGATTCATTGCGGCTAAGCGAAATAAAGCCGGACACTTTGATAGACCTGCCCGCTTTATTTCAATACCCCGGACCCGTATATATGGCGATCACAGAAGCCAACCTGCGCAATTACGCAGGCATGTACCTGGCAAAGAAGAACGGCGTTTTAACAACAATGCTTTCACCCCTTCCCGGCCAATCTGCTATCAAAGTAAAAGCGATACTGCCGCACCATACTCCCTGGCGGGTTATGATGATCAGCGACAGAGTAGGGGCATTGATCGAATCAAACATCCTGACCAGCCTTTGCGACCCAAACGAGATCAAGGATGTATCCTGGATAAAACCCGGTAAGTGCACTTTCCCCTGGTGGAATGGTAATATCATTCCTGATACCTCCTGGCCGGGTGGAAACAATTTTGAAACTAACCAATACTATATAGATTTTTGTGCACGTCATAAAATCCAATACCATTCCATCGTTGAATATGGCCTGCATGAATGGTATATCAATGACGGCGCCGGTTTTATGCCAGGCCCAAACGTAGACGCAACAAGGGCTGTCGCCGGTTTGGATATGAAAGCCATCTGTGATTATGCAAAGGAAAAGGGGGTTCACATTCGGGTATGGGTGCATTGGAAGGCACTGTATCCAAAACTGGAAGAAGCATTTACCCAATATGAAAAATGGGGGCTTGCAGGTTTGATGGTTGATTTTATGGACAGGGATGACCAGGAAATGGTTAATATTTATGAAGAGATCTTACGGAGCGCGGCAAATCATAAATTGCATATACAGTTTCATGGTTCTTTTAAGCCCAATGGCCTGCACCGTACCTTTCCCAATGAATTTACCCGGGAAGCAACACTTAATTATGAAACCAATAAATGGAATGAATCGGGCTTAAGTCCGGATCATGACATCAATATGCCTTTTACAAGATTACTTGCCGGGCCCACGGATTACCACCTTGGTGGTTTCAGGGCTGTTGCTCCCGCTAAATTTAAGACTCAACATTACCGTCCTCTGATGATCGGCACCCGCTGCCATATGCTGGCCATGTACGTTGTACTGGAAAGTTACCTGGCCATGGTATGTGATTTCCCGGCTGCTTACGAAGGCCAGCCCGGTTTTAAGTTCATTGAAGATGTGCCCACAACCTGGGACGAAACTATTGTGCCTGCTGCCCGGCTGCACGAATATGTAACCATTGCTAGAAGAAAAGGCCAGGATTGGTTCATTGGCACTATCAACAGTACAAAAGCCAGAACGATGCAATTGCCGCTTAATTTTTTACCACCTGGAAAATATACTGCAGAAATATACAGCGATGCAGACGATACCGCAGAAGATCCCAATCACTTATCCGCTGATGTACAAACCTTAAGCAATGCCGATATTATTACAATCCGTCTTGCGGCCGGTGGTGGGCATGCCATCCGTCTTGTCAGGCAATAATTAGTTCAGAGAAACCCTAAGATGGCTCAATTTATTAATTGAAGTATGATAATTAAAGTAGGGTTGCACCTACAACGGTAAATCCCTTTTTGAAAAAAATTGGTGTTGTTTTAAAAATGTGAAAGTTTTTTCAGAACGTTTTTATTTCTCACCGTTTTTTTCTTTGGATTTTCGGGTGTTTTTCTTACTTGCAGAGATTTACAAAACCAAATATCTTTGAAAGTTTATTGAATTTTGATATATATAGATATATATATCGGGAGTTATATTAAGAATAAAATGACTCTAGCAATTACGCGAATTTTATACATAATTCGTGTAAAAAATAATAAGTCAGGTTATTGTTAACGCAGCTCCGGTCAGGCATTAATGATCCGGTTGTACCCTTTATTGCGAACTCTATGAAAACACGGCAAGAACTGGAAAGTAAACTCCGGGAGACTTTTAAACTTGACGGATTTTATGACGATCAATGGGAAACTATTAACCGTATCCTAAAAGGTGAAAGAGTTTTACTGATTGAAAAAACCGGTTTTGGAAAATCCCTGTGCTTTCAATTTCCCGCTACGATTTTCAAAGGAATAACTGTCATTTTTTCTCCGCTTATCGCACTAATGAGAGACCAGGTAAAAAAGTTAAACGGCCTGGGGATTTCTGCAAAATGTATAAATAGCGAACAGACTCAGGAAGAAAACACACAAATAATTGCAGATGCCAGGCAGGGGAAAGTTAAAATACTTTATATCGCTCCTGAAAGACAAGAAAATAACGAATGGATGGAGGCAACAAGACTAATGGATCTTTCAATGATAGTAATAGATGAAGCACATTGTATTTCTGTATGGGGACACGACTTCAGGCCTGCTTTCAGAAGAATAATAAATCTTGTAAAGCTACTTCCGACCGGATTACCTGTATTAGCATCAACTGCGACTGCCACAAAAAAGGTTGAAGCAGATGTCGCATCTCAAATCGGTGGAAATATTTCAATTTTGCGTGGAAATTTATTAAGAGAAAATCTCAACCTGTATGTTGTTAAGGTTTCTTCAGTAGATGAAAAACTTATTTGGTTGGGAAAGAACTTAGACAAATTACCAGGCACGGGAATTTTATATACCGGGACGAGAGTCGAAACCGAAATTTATTCAAAATGGTTTGAGCATCTTAAACTTTCAACAATTGGCTATAACGCTGGCCTGGATAAAGATTCCCGGATCGCAATAGAAAATGGATTAATGAATAATGAGTGGAAATGCATTATTTCTACAAATGCCCTGGGGATGGGAATTGATAAGCCTGATATCAGATTCATCATACACACACAGATACCACAAAGCCCGATTCATTATTACCAGGAAATAGGAAGAGCAGGCAGGGATGGCAAACCTGCCTTCATTATCTTATTTTACAATCCGGAAGATAAAAAATTACCAGAGGCATTTATTGAAGGAGGCAGGCCTTCTATTCAGAAATACGAAAAAGTTATAAGTGCTATTAAAATTGAACTTTTTGGTGAAAAAGAATTGATGAAAAAAACAAATCTCAAACAGACACAAGTAAGAGTAATAAAATCTGACCTGATTGAACAAAGGATTATAAGAGAAATTACAATTGGCAGAAGTAAGAAGTTTGAATACATCATAAATGCTCCTTTAATTAATATAAAGGCTTTTGAAGATTTAAGAAATACAAAGAAAGCAGACCTGGAAAAAATGATTGAATATGTGGAAACTCCTCATTCAAGAATGAAATTTTTGTGTAACTTTCTTGGTGATGTGTCGCCTCATCAATTTAAGAATTGTGATAATACAGGTCTGCAAAAAATCAAGGTAATTGTAAATGAAGAATGGAAAGAAAAACTGCAGGCCTTTAGAGAGGATTATTTCCCTACGCTGGAAGTTGAGTCCAAAGGTTCAAACATTGTGAACGGTATAGCAGCAGGTTATTATGGCTTTTCTAATGTCGGTGCCGCATTACATCGAAGCAAGTACGAAACAAAAGAAGATTTTCCTGACTTTTTGCTTACCCTCACCTTAAAAGCTTTCAGGAAGAAGTTTGGCAAGGAAAAATTTGATTATGTTGTATACGTCCCACCTACATCTTCGGGTGATTTGGTAAAGAATTTTGCAATCAAACTTTCCCACGCACTTAAATTCCCAATAACACATGATCTCATTAAAGTCAGGCAAACCAGGGAACAAAAAGTATTTGAAAATGGTTATTTAAAAACTGACAATGTAAATGGTGCATTTTCGTTCAGGCAACCTGGTTTAATTGCAGGAAAAAGTGTCTTACTCATCGATGATATATTTGATAGTGGGGCTACTCTTAAAGAACTGGGTAAATTATTTACTAACTTTGGAACAGTAAAAATTGCTCCTGTTGTGATAGCAAGAACAGTAGGAGGAGATTTGGTATAATATGAATAATGAATCTACATACTGGATAGCTTTGGCGCATTTACCAAAATGGGGTTATGGTAAGATAAACAGTCTTATTATCAGGTTTTTTCATAATGAAAAAATATCAATTGAGGAATTTTTCAATTTACCTGAATCAATATGGAGTAGCATTTATCAATTAGATGCGCAGGATATTGCCGATTTGCAAAATGCAAAAACCGAATTACCCAATAATGCTTTTTTAGCTGAAAATTTATTGAGCCAGGGATTTGAGCTGATTCCCCTAACTTCTCCTGAATATTCAAAAACATTGAAACAAAATCTGAAGACAGCCCATTCTCCTGCCTTATTGTACGTAAAAGGAAATAAGCAGTTACTTCATGAAAATACAATCGCTATTGTTGGTTCAAGAGCCGCAGAGGGAATATCTTTGGAATTTACCGACAATATTGCCAAAATAGCCAGTAAACAATTCAAAGTAGTTGTCAGCGGGTTTGCCAAAGGTGTGGATAAACAGGCTTTGGATGCTGCTTTAAAATACACAGGTCAAAGTATAATTGTCCTGCCCCAGGGTATAACAACCTTTAACTCAGGATTCAAAACATACTATAAACAAATTGTTGATGGTGACGTTTTAGTCTTAAGCACATTTCATCCAAAGGCTGTTTGGTCAACAGGTTTGGCAATGGCTCGTAACCCGGTAATTTATGGGCTTGCTGATGAAATATTTGTAGCTGAGTCCGGTGATAAAGGAGGTACCTGGTCCGGGGTAATCGATGGACTTAGAAAGGGACGCAGAATTTTTGTAAGACAACCAGAACCCAATGAAAATAATGCAAATAATCTTCTTATTCAAAATGGAGCTATTCCGGTTAACCTGCATGGTGCAGAAATTACTAATATGGCTTATTCGAATCAAACAGAAACTCTATTATCGGCAAACGGGCAATTATTATTAAATGACAAGATAAATGATGTAATAATTACTGTATTAAACGGTAGCCCTCTTTCAGCAAAAGACATTCTTGAAAGATCAAAGTTGGATTGGCCGGAATCAAAACTGAAAGCTTATTTGGATAATATGGAAGAAATTCAAATTATTAAGAGAGGGCAAATAAAACAATACACTCTAAAAGAAAGCCTCGCAAAGCAACCCACGCTTTTCGGATAAACAGCCAGAAGAACTGTTGACAACTAAGTGGGTGAATTGATTAATTGGGGTTGCAAAAAGGCAGCCCTTTTTTTTAATATTGCATATAAACCTACGCTATGGTCGCAAAAATGCCTTTAGAAAATTTCCTTGTCATTGATATTGAAACTGTATCATCAAAAAAAGATTTTGAAGTACTTGAACCTGAATGGCAAAATTTATGGGAAGAAAAAGTGATTCGCTCCTTACCTGAAAATACTGCCTTCAGGGATTATTATCCGCAACGGGCAGGTGTGATGGCTGAGTTTGCAAAAGTAGTTTGCATCAGTATCGGATATTTTAAAAAGGAGAAGGATCTTCACCAGTTCCGCGTAAAATCTCTTTTTGGACAGGATGAAAAGGAATTACTCCAAAAATTTGTAAATACAATTAACCAGTTGGAAGCGGTTCACAACCGCTGGAGTTTTACCGGGCATAATATCAAAGAATTTGATATTCCCTTTTTATGCAGGCGATTACTGATCAATGGGCTTGCCATTCCCGCCTATCTTGATTTTCAGAATATGAAGCCATGGGAAACCAATATGGTGGATACTTTCCAGTATTGGCGATTTGGCGATTATAAGAATTATACCTCCCTGAAACTATTGGCGGCGGCTTTAAACGTACCCTCTCCAAAAGATGATATTGATGGAAGCATGGTAGGAGATGTATATTGGAAGGAAAATGATCTTCAGCGGATTGCGATCTATTGCCAAAAAGATGTGGTTACAGTGGCAAATATCATCCTCCGGTTTAAAAATTTGCCCTTACTTACTGCAGACCAGGTGATTTTTGCAAAATAAAAACAGCCTCCCCATACCCCTCCAAAGGAAAGCCTCCCTGCCCTCCAAAGGAGGGTTCTTAGAGTATAATGAAATGGATTTTATTTAATAAATGAATATCGTTGATTCAAATATTATTAACAGTTCTGCATCAGCAGGGTCTTAGAACCCTCCTTTGGAGGGCTGGAGAGCCATTATATGGAAAGAAATCTTCAAAAAACTTTCTGCTCCCCTTTGCTAATTCAAACCATCCCCTTACCTTTGCACTCCAAATTAAAAAACGAAAGTTTAAAGTTCTTTAAATATGTCACAGAGAATCAGAATAAAATTACAGTCTTACGACCATAACCTGGTTGATAAGTCGGCTGAGAAAATTGTAAAAACGGTACGTAGTACCGGTGCAGTTGTAACGGGTCCCATTCCATTACCTACGCATAAGAAAATTTTTACTGTATTGCGTTCTCCTCACGTTAACAAAAAAGCGCGTGAGCAGTTTCAATTGTGTACACACAAGCGTTTGTTAGACATATACACCAGCA
>JBDTWP010000127.1:0-15122 GCA_040006615.1 Ferruginibacter sp. | reverse complement strand
TATATTTTAAGAATCAACAATCTTCCATTCAAAAAAGACAATTTGTTACCAGTTTCTTTCGCCCAGTTTAAACTGCGATCCATTTCAAAAAAAAAGCCGCGAATTCTCCACCAATTAAAATAGCCATACTACCGGTTCTCCTTACACAGATATTTTTTGAACAACTTTTCGAATATCAACAGCCAGTTTATAAATAAAATCAACGTGTTCTTTCATTTGTAGATCTGGCTGTTTCCTCATTGGAAACGATGCCAGGGAACTAGTTTCCTTTATCGCCGGCTGATAGGATTTATCCATCATCAGCAGGCTCTCTTCAAGTAAAATAAAGGAACGATACAAGGGTTGAAAAATTTCCTTGGTAATGGCATACTGGTCCTTTCTTATATTGATTGAAAAAAGGCTGGCGATATTGGAAGAGAGCACATTATTTAAAACGACGAATTCATTGATCTCCGGAGCATTTTCCTGTTTATTTTTTGGTTCTGACAGCATGCGGTTTAACGCCGCGGAAAGATTGGCTGTACTCACAAACAATTCCTTCCTGGCAAGCTTGTATTCCAATATTGAAATATTATTACCCGAAAAAAAACAGGTCAATTTTTGAAGATAACTGGTGTTGGCCTTTAATACACTTACCATATACGCATCCAATTGTTTTGATTCCCAATGCGGAAATAAAAAATAGCTGGCGAAAAATGCAAGTACCGAAGCGATCGCAGTATCCAATACCCGTTCCTCGACAATATTAATAAATCCCAATCCGAGGAATCTGAAAAGGATCAGTATATACGGAGTCATAAATATAACCATTACTATATAATTCAATCGCTGATAGGTGTAAGTCCCAATCATAAAAAATACTATTAATGCAAACAATATACTGCGGTCCTGAATCGTCGCTATCAATACAATTCCTATTAAACCACCGGCAACAGTGCCTGCCATTCTTTGTATATTCCGTTGTTTTGTAATACTATAGGCAGGTTTCAAAATGAAAACAATCGTTAATAGTATCCAGTAACTGTGATGACCGTACGAAATAAATTTTACAATCATAAATCCAAGTACACAGGTTATCATCATTTTTAAGGAATGCCGGAATACGGAAGAGCTAAGACTGAAATTGTCGCGAAACAGGACAAAACTAATTTCCTGGTGCGATACGAATTTTGAATATTCAGTTTTATTTCGACTCCGGCTTTTAAGATCAATATCAGCAGTAAAATAATCTGATATCGCATCAACATGTCTGTTAAGATTCCGAAGATTAACCAATATTTTTTTTAAAACAAGGTTACTGGTGTTTTCAATTTTTGCCGAATCGATCGTTGCTTTTAATTCATTCAGCGCCGGAATAGAATCAAACTGTCTTTTATATGGAATATTTGACTGAATAGCGAGACCGATCTTATCTAATTCATTGGCTATATTCTTAATCAGGATGGATATTTCCGGCAAAATGCCAGTGGAAGAAAATCTTGCTCTGATTGAGGAGTAATCATACCAGGTTGCCGTTATCTGTTCATATAAATCGACCACTTCCGTAAAGGTAATCAGCATGACCTGTGTTGTCCGGGTAGTATCTCTTACTATTTCCTTGCTTTTAAATAACAACTCCCTCACCTCATCCTGTCTTTCACTTACAATTACCTGCTGGGTCAGCATTCGTTGGTATTCTTCCTCCACATTGGTACCAGCATCGTATAATGCAGCTTTGATAAGCAACAATTTCGACGATTCGTGTATGCAGTTGCCCAACGACCTTTGTGCCTGGCGAAGTGGCCTGACCAGGAAAAACAATAATGCCAATACCATATACCATATACCGCCGCACAAAATCAGCAAGGCTTCGGGTAAAACCTGCCGGGCAGGTATAACCTTATCTATGTTTAATATCATGATCAATAAAGCCGCAATACCAACTGAAGCAGCCCGGGTTCCAAAAACAGCAAACATTGTATAAAAAAAAGAAGCAAATAATATCAATATTCCCGGTAAAATAGTATGATGGTTTGCGAATCCGGTTAATAATGTCATCATGAAAACAAACGCGTTACAGTACATCATTCCATTGCGCCTGTGCTCCAACGGGCCGGGGGCATCACTGATACTAACGCATAGCGCCCCGGTGGATACCAGCAGGCCAATATCAATCCTATCAAAATAAGAAAAGATCAGGGCCGGTAACACGATCCCTAAAGTAATTCGTATGCCATCTGAAAGATACTGGCTGAATAAGAAATACCTGATATGCTGTGTCTTCTCCATCATATTATACTATCATGACTTAAAAAAATAAAAAACCCGGTTTGCCGGATTAATTCTACATGAATAACATGAAAGCAAAAGATACAAATTATTGAATAATAACGTTGGAATAAATATGCCATGTTGCATTCCAAATTCATCCTGCTCCGTGGGTGCAACAAAGTAGAATACACCTCATTGGCTGGAAATGGTTTCATAAATTGCCTCCAGCTTTAGCTGGAGGAACAAATTTATCCATTTTTGGTTTTAGCCAAACCCATCAGGAAAATCCTTAAATCCAATTCGGCTAAAGCCGTAGCACATTGCATTTTTCATTTTCCACAGACTTAACCCTGTGGCAATTCAATTTTCACCCGGCCCCGTCCGGCCAAGGTTTATATAATATTCACCCGACAGTATTGTTGCAGGAAGCCAAATTACTTTTCTTTGATTTTCAATTAATTGTGAATGGCGTATATATTTATCGCCAAAGGTTGACAACCAGTAGCAGGCTGTAATTGCTTACAGATCACGGGCCAGGGCATCCGGACTTTAAAAGGTTGGATACCCCGATTTTAAATATGCCCATCTCCAACCGGATATATTGAAGTGCTTTGTTGTGCCACAGGAACAGGAAGCATTTGGAATGCCGCCAACCAGATATTGAATAACAGGGACCGATACTGCATGCCCAATTTGCGATGAGGTATGCAGGACAATATCCCATTATCTCAATTGTCCAATATCCAGTATCCGGTATCCCAGTATCCAAATATCCAAATATTCAAATATCTCAAAATATTTCTTTGAATTTGCATAAAAAATTCGTAGATTGTATTTAGTAAAATATTGGAATAAATGAAAAATAAATATATATATTTCCTGTCGGATTATGATCAATTCGGGTACAATTCTACTCTAAGAGTCCGTACATAGTCCGTGTCTACTCCGTGTTTCCTCCGTACCCAATCCATGGTTCTGTAATAGTTCTCTAATAGTTCATCCCTTGTTGCCTTTATCATCCCTGTATCTTTCTCCCTTTCAGCTAATTCAAACAAACCAGCTAAATAGTTAAAGCCATGAAACCATGCCAAAAAGCGAAAAAGAAAACTATCAATTTTCAACTTCCAACTTTCGACTTTCGACTCTCCATTTTCAACTTTCAATTTGGTTTGTAAGGGTTTTCGGCGTCTGGCGCCGGACTCCCGTCCGGTGCCCAATTGTTACTAATACCTGCAAACTTAGACACCATCCAAAACTGCAATATCTAACAACCAACTTCTGCGCCTGGAAGGATTGCAAACTCACTTCTCATGTTCTACGCTTTTAAAAATGCAATAGTAGTAATAACCTGGCTCAGGAAGACCATGCCGCAATGCCCAAGCCTCATTCCTGCGCCTGGGGTAACACCAAACCGCGACTTACATGTATAGCTTCACTCTTTTCATTTCAAGGATCCGCCGCAATGCCCAGACCTCACTCCTGGGCCCGGTGGAGATTCTTTGGTTGGAAAAAACTTCTTTTAAAAAGATGTCATCTGTGAAAACAGTATAAACCCCGAATGTGGTTGAATTTTATGGATTAAATATATTCAACTGAAAGGGTTGCCATATATTCAATTTGGATCTGTTTCCATTGGTTTCACCCACAGCTACTCAAATGCAGGCCTTTCAGACTTAAATACCGCAAATATAGTCTGCGAAAAACCCATTTATTTGAGGCACAGTCCAGAAGTTCTGAATCAATGAATATTTTAAAGCTTGCGAAAATTCCACAGAAGGTCTATTCAACTACTAAAAAGCCCTGAAAGGGCGAAATACAATAGCACAGGGTGAAGCCCTGTGAAATAATAGAAATAGTAGAAACAACATCATAGTATACTAACCTGCCTTGCAGATAACTGTTATACATTCGGACCGCAAAATACAATAACAAGGCTTTTATTTATGTCCTGCACGATTGACAGTAATTGTAAGAATGAGTATTAATTATTGAATTTTGAGCAAAAATTTCCACAAATATCGTAATCCGGGCGCTGGTATCAGTATTTCCTTCCTATAAAATCCCGGCACATGATTTTCTATAATATTTATTACACCAGGCAGTGCCGGCTATTTTTAATAAAAACTAACCGGAATTCATGCCGGGATTTTGCAGGAATTGTCTATTAACAATTAAAAATCTATACAACTTAATCGCATATCCCGGTATTCCTGTTACCGCAAAATTAACAAAAATGGAAAAGAATTTGAGTAGTAATGAAGCCATTGCGAAATTGCAGTCCTTGATCAATGATATTGGTACCTGTATGTTTTTTACCAATACGCGATCAGGGATACATAATGCGAGACCGATGGCAATTATTGAAGTAGATATGAATGGAAACCTGTGGTTTTTTACAAATCAGCAATCGGCGAAAGTAAAAGATATTGAAAATGACAGCCATGTACACCTGGTATTTGCCAATCCCTCCAAAGACTGTTACCTGGATCTCCGTGGAAGAGCAAGTATCGAAAAAGACAGGAAATCAATTGAAGATAAATGGAACACGGTTATAAAAGCCTGGTTCCCCGAAGGAAAAAATGATCCGGATCTGTGCCTTATTAAAGTAAAAACGGATGAAGCTCACTATTGGGATACTGATAGTACAAAAATGGTGGAAATGTTGAAAATAGTAGCATCGGTGGTTACAGGCAAACAACTGGCTGAAGGTGTACACGGTGATCTATTGGTATAATTAGGATGGTTAAAAGTTGATGGTTGATGAAGGTTGAAGGTTGAAAGAAGTAAGTTGAAGTTCAACATTGTAGTTTCTGCAATAATTCTATGTTTTGCCAATCCAAATCCTCTGTACCCTAAACGGTAAACCGGAAACTGAAAACTCTAAGCTCTAAACCAAAATCCGAAATCTCCCAAGCGAAAACCCTAAACCGAAAACCCTAAACCGAAAACCCTAAACCCTAAAGGTATTTTTCAATTTCATTTAAAGAAATTGGTTTTTCTAAGATATTGATTGAATTTCCGAGTTTGGATTCAAACTCTTTTGCCGTATGATAGGCACTAATAAGGGTAATATGCATTTCCGGGTACTTTTGATGTATGTTTTCGGCGACTTTCCAACCCATGCCGTCGGGCAGATTATTATCCAGTAATAAAGCGTCCGGCACAAGGGAACTCATTTTTTTAAAGCCGTCACTTAATGTATGTGCAGTGTGCACTTCGTAATTTCTTTTGGTGAGGAAAAGCTTAATCATCAGGCACAAGTCTATTTCATCATCAACAATTAATACTCTTTTCATAAGCCTACTGGTTTCTAAAACTGTGCCAGTTGTTTTCATTGGCGCCGGGCAATAATTCGTAGATAAAATTCCGCAAGTGGGATTAATCACCAGCAGTAAAATGAATGGCACAATTATTAGATCATTAAATAAAAATATATCAAACTCAAAAACTTAAATTATGTCAAATCCAAACAAAATTATTATGGGCCTGTTAGGGGCTGCAGCAGTAGGTGTTGTAATAGGAATACTGCTGGCACCTGATAAGGGCGGAGAAGTAAGAAAGAAAATTGCTGACAAAGCCGGTGATCTTGCAGCCAGGATCGGTGAATATATAAGTACAGGCAAAGCAAAGACGGAAGATTCCTTAAATACCATTCCCAATTAATCAAAAATTGAAGAAGAACTAACAACTTCTGACAAGTAAATATTCAATTGACTGGCATCATTTGCCCCCACTGGAAAACTAATGGGCGAACCTTTAATAGGTTCGCCCTTATTATAGCTTCAAAAATAATTAAATGAACGCTCAATGGGCATCAATAAGCGTGGCTGTATTAAACCAGTATGTGCATATTTCCCTGATAGTTTCAACCAATATGTCGTAGCTGACGGGCTTTACAATATATGTGTTGGCTCCCAGGTCATAGCAACGTTTCACCTCAAGTTGATTTTTTGTAGTACTAAATACTATTACAGGTATTTTTCTATAGACATCATTCGATTTCATCTTTTTCAAAACCTCCCTGCCATCCATTTTAGGCATATTCAAATCGAGCAAAATAAATTTTGGATAATTTATCTCCCCATTCTCTTCGCTTATAGATTCGAGGTAATCTATTACTTCCACTCCATTTTCTACATATTCTACCTCTTCGGTAATGCCCGTCTCCTCTAGTGCAGTTTTCATTAAATACCGGTCATCCGCATCGTCTTCTGCTATTAAAATAAAACGCTTCTTCATTAGTTATCAAATTTTAAAGATATCCCCCCAAAATGCTGTTAAAACTACATGTTCATATCAATTTTTCGCAGGAACAATAAGTTGAAATCCCATACTCATTTATACACATTTCATAGGGTGAATATGAATTTACCTTCCGATTCTAAACGAATTCGTAATAATAAGATAAACAAAAATAATGAAATGGGGAAATTATTCCTTAATACAAATTGTATTTCACGCTATTTTCCCGATAATTCCCGTACGATAAGTGATTAAAGTAATAATCAACAGGTAGCTTTTCAGAACAATTTTTCAGGCACCTCATTTGGAATGTTTTTTTTATAAGTAACTATACACAGTTCACTTAATAGAAACTAATCATGGTAAACAGAAAAGTTTAACTTGCTTAACCTAAACATGATTCAGAAAGAACCCTGGTTTCTGCCAGTTATTTAGCAGGGAATCAGTCCAATTGTTCGCGTTAAATGACTACCGGAAAATAAAGAATAAAACTTGCGCCTCTTTTTTTGTCACCGATTGACGATATATATCCATCATGATTAGACATTACCCTTCGCGCAACGGACAATCCAATTCCTTTTCCGGGAAATTCCGCTTGTGTATGCAGGCGTTGAAATAATCCAAATATTTTATCATTATACTGATTTTCAAATCCAATCCCGTTATCAGAAATAGTTATCTTGTGGTATTGTCTGGATGGAAAAGGCTCCCAAAAATGTTTTGACTCTTTAACATGCGTTAGCTCATAGTTTACAGTAAGGATTAGATCCCTGTCGGGAGATTTAAATTTTAAGGAATTATCCATCAGGTGAACCATCATGGTTTCCAACTGGATGGAAGAGCCATGGATAACGGGTAGTTCATGGGATATCCGGAATTGTACATTTTCATTTTTAAATACTTTGCAATACGCTTCCTTAAAGACATCATATAATTTGACGGCTGCGTATTTTTCATTTGGATTAAGCAGGTTAATATATGATACCAGGTCGTTTAACTGGCTGTGCATTCGCTCACTAATCTTATTAATGCGAAACACAATTTCAAGATCATCATCAGGAATTTTGCCGGCAAATTTTTTGGAAAGCAAATTGCTCAGGATCCTCACTTTTCTCATAGGCTCCTGCAGATCGTGTGAAGCAGCAAAAGTGATCTCCTCCAATTCCTGTTTGCTGTTACCTAACTCTTTAATTTTCACTTTTAAATTTTTCTGAGCTGTTAACCTGATTCCAAGCTCCCTGAAAAAAGTTCCAATTGCTACAATACAAATTAAACAGGCTGTAATAAAAGTTGCTTTAAAAAAGGAGAGATTTAAACGTTGGTATCTATTTTTCCTTTCAAGTCGTACCTTGAGCAAGCCTTCTTCCACGCTTCTCATTTTACCCATATAGTACCTGCAATTTTCCATTATTATTGCTCCTCTCCGTAAATTTTCAAAATAAAGCGGATTTGTTCCCTGCAGCATTAAATTATCCTTCAGAATCACTATTTTGGCTGCACCAAATTTTGTTAATTGAAGAAAATATGTTTTTTGACCATAGTTGTCGGAAGTAAGTTTTCCTATTTCTTTTATTGAAGAATCTATGGATGGTAAAATGGACTCGAAAAGTTCTTTATAGTTATTTTCAGTTGTCAGCAAATATCCCCGTTGAGCTGCTTCGGCCTCGATTATTGTCTTTTCGCAATAGTCGATGGAAGAAAGTACTTTATAGGTATGCTCAACGGCGTCAATATATTGCACCTGGTCGCGGCTTTTCTCCATATATAGGAGGCCAAATATTACAAGCACCATGATAGACAACCCGGATGCGAAATAAACCAACCGGATATTCCTGCGCAAAGTCATTTTTAGAATATTAAAGACTAATGTTGAGATATTTCCCCAATTTGGGGATTTCTTCTTTTACAAATAAGTAAAAAATATTATCTTCTTTCAAGTTCCCATTAATTATCAAGCTGTTAGATTCACGTCAAAATTAAAAATAAAATTGGAGTCTTTATTGATTTGTAGCAATGACCGTTATCAAAATGCCTGCAATTATGCGTTACCAACCTAACCCGCGAGGGCAAAATATGAATAATTTACCACAGCAAATACAAATGCCGGGCATTTATTACTTTTTAATTGAGCCGGGAAAGAAAAGTGGATAAACAGCGACCCAGTTGAAAAATTATTTTGAAAAAGCAAATCGGACAATGGATTTACACGTGGAAAAAAAACATTGATTTTTCATTTTTTCAATTGCAGCGCAGTTGACAAATTAACAGGTATCCTAATGCACAATCCCAACCTGACCCCTTGTAAACTACCTGCAAAAATATACACGGATTTTTATTACAATTATTTCAACCCCTTTGTTAAACCGCATTTGCCGGAAAAAGCGAAAGTTGTCTACCGGTTAGAGCAAATCAATGAATTTTTAAATTTTATATTAATTAATGAAAACAAAATAATTTTTATGAACAAGATTTTGATAATTGACGACGACATGGACATGTGCCTTTTATTGGAGCGTTTTTTTACAAGAAATCAATTTGAGGTAAAGATCACACACTCTGGTAAAAAAGGTCTCGAAGAATTAGAAAAAAACCCTCCTGATGCAATTCTATGCGATTTTCGACTGGGCGACACGGATGGTAAAGAATTACTGATTCAAATTAAGCAACTGGATCCAGAGGTCCCGGTAATAATAATCACTGGTTATAGTGAAATAAAAATGGCGGTGGAGGTGATGAAGCACGGTGCATATGATTATGTTACAAAACCGCTTTTCCCGGAGGAAATATTGGTAACCGTTAGAAGCGCTATTGCTCTGTCTGACTCAGTATCTGATACACAATTATTGGCTAACGGAACTCTGCAGAGAAAAAAGAATGTGCCGGGTGTTCGAAAGGTTAATAGGGATGCGAAGTATATTTTTGGAGATAGTAAAGAATTTAAAGATATCCTCAGGCAAATGGACCTGGTGGCGCCTACAAATTATAGCGTAATTATCTCGGGCGAAAGTGGTAGCGGCAAGGAAGCCATCGCACAGGAGATACACGCAAGAAGTAAGCGGCGTAATGAAGCTTTTATCGCAATTGATTGTGGTGCTTTATCAAAAGAGCTGGCAGCAAGTGAATTATTCGGACATGAGAAGGGTTCCTTCACAGGCGCGTTAAATCAAAAGATTGGTAGCCTGGAACTGGCAAACGGAGGCACTGTTTTCCTGGACGAAATAGCCAACCTGTCCTATGATGTACAGGTTTCATTATTAAGAGTAGTACAGGAAAGGAAACTACGAAGGGTTGGTGGCGCTAAGGATATCGACCTGGATATCAGGATCATCGTTGCCAGCAATGAACAATTATGGGATGCGGCAAAAATTGGAAGGTTCAGGGAAGACCTGTATTACCGGTTCAACGAGTTTAGTATTAGCGTGCCTCCACTCAGGCAACGCAGAGATGATATTTTAACTTTTGCACATTTCTTCCTCGACCAAAGCAATAGTGAACTGGAAAAACAGGTAAAGGGATTTAGTGCTGAAGTAGAACAGATCTTTAAATATTATAATTGGCCCGGTAACCTGCGTGAATTAAAAAATGTAGTAAAGCGTTCCGCATTGTTATCAGATGGAGATATCATCGATGTAAAGGCGCTGCCATTTGAATTGGTGAACCATAACCGGCTTGCATTTGATTCCGTGACGGAAGATGTAATAAATCGAAGTATCACTGAACCTACCGGATTTAATGCCCCGTCCTATAGCAAAATAAATATACAGGATTCCCTGGCGCAAATATCAAAGCCGGATGAATTCAGCAAATTGAATAAGTATACGCTGAAGTCAGTAAGTATCGATGCTGAATATGAGATAATCCTGGAAGCATTAAAAAAAGCCAACTTCAACAAAAGTAAGGCCGCCAAATTACTAAACGTCGACAGGAAGACTCTATACAATAAGATGAAACAATACAACCAGTTTAACGAACAATAACCAAGACATGCTGGATTCCTTTTTAACTGATTTTACTGAAATCAGGGACACCCTGAATAAAGAAGGCGACCAAAATTTTTTCGGGAAAAATTTCTCTTTTTTTTCCGCTGAACCCATCCTTTTTTACAACAATGAAAAGGATGTGATCGTATATGCCAACAGCATGTTCACCAACGAATTTAATTATACTGTGGAGGACCTGGCAGAATGGAAGTACAGCATTTACCCGCTGTTGAATAAAGAAGACCAGGCACCCTTTAAAGAAGCTATGAAGGCTTTAATGGAAGGAGACGAAAATACCGTATTCCCTGATACTACTTACCGCCTGGTGAATAAAGGAAAAAAATACAGCTACTACCGGGTTAAAATCCGCAAACTACATAAATCCAATTATTATATACAATTGGAGAATTCCGTAAAATCAGCGATCCCGGTTTTAAAAAACAAAACCGCGGATGAATTAATGAATAATGCAGAGTCAATCCTGAAATTTGGCTTCTGGATGTGGGATATTACTACTGATAAATTATACTGGACCAAGGGGATGTACCATTTATTGGAATTTGATACAGATGAAGAAATGGATATGAATATTACACCCGATTTTTATAACAAACATATCTTAAAAAATGATACCTATCTTGAATTTGAAAAAAGATTCAGGGATGGCAATGTAAAAGATTCCTACCGAAATAAATACCAGGTAAAAACCAATAAAGGCAATCTGCTTACCGTATTTGAACATGCTAATATCGAGTATGCCGAAGATGGCAAAATAAAACGTATAACCGGTATCACCCGTGATATCACCATCCAGGAAGAAAGCATGAAAAGCCTTGCCGATTACAAAGCCATGATGCTTGAAAATGAAACCTTTTTAAAATATGGAACATGGGAAAGTAATGCCGATGGAAATGCAATTTTTTGGACAGACGGCATGTACAATATCTTTGGATATGACGAAGAGGAGAAAAACAAGCTCAAAATTAACAAAGAACTTTACACCAAACACCTGAAACCCGGCGATTATTTGCGCGGTATAGTTAACAATATTGATCTGTTAAAAGAAAAAGACAATTATCAATGGGACTATGAAATAAAAGATAACAAGGGTGTTGTTAAAATATTATCAACCTATGGTAAGATCATTACTAATAATGAACGGGAAATCCAAAAAATAATTGGTACTACCCGTGATGTAACAGAGCTTAGGGGGTATGAAAAAACGCTGGAAAATAAAATAGCGGAACTCAACCGGTCTAACCGCGAACTGGAAGAATTTGCTTACGTAGCCTCACACGATTTGCAGGAACCATTGCGTAAAATATCGACCTTCAGTCAACGGCTTCAAATTAAATTTTTCAATAAATTAGGGGATGATGGCAACCTTTATATTACCCGGGTAGTGGCAGCCTGTGAAAATATGCGTAAACTAATTGACAACCTCCTTGAGTTTTCAAGAATAAGCCTTAACAATCCACCACCACAGGTAGTGGACTTATCCCTGATCCTAAACCAGGCAATGGAGGAACTCGATCTGATTATTGCCGAAACAAATGCTAGCATTAAGGTTGGCCCTCTGCCCTCGGTAGAAGCAATAAGCAGCCAGATGCTCCAGCTATTTGTCAACATTCTTAATAATTCCATTAAGTTCAGGAAAGAAAATTCACCACTGCAGATTAAAATTACCGCAAGAAAACTAGGGCTGAAGGAAAAAAAAGAATTTGGGTTTTCACCCGAAACCGTTTATTTTTTAATCGCTATAGAAGACAATGGCATTGGCTTTGAACAACAATATGCATTGAAAATATTCCAACTCTTTCAACGACTTGAAGGCAAATCTGAATACCCGGGAACAGGTATCGGCTTAAGCATCTGCAAGAAAATTATCACTAATCATAAGGGCCTTATATTTGCCGAGAGCGGACCTGGCAAGGGCGCAACCTTTTCTATTATACTACCACAATATCAATAAAGCCATATGATCAGTAACCAGCACCTGCTTCGGATTTTAATAGTGGAAGATGATGAGGATGATTTTATTCTCATTAGTGATTATTTTAAAAATATAACAGCCTGGAAATTTGAAATAAAATGGGTTCAGCGCTATGCTGCCGCAATTGATGAACTCACCAATAACAACTATTCTCTGTGCTTTTGCGATTATCGCCTCGGCGCCAAAAATGGCATTGACCTGATTAAGGATGTGCTGGCAAAAAATACAGCGACTCCTATAATCTTACTCACAGGTAAAGGCAATTACAATATTGATATAGAAGCTACCAGGGCAGGCGCTTTTGACTACCTGATAAAAGCCGACCTGGACGAGGATAAACTGGAGCGTACTATCCGCTATACACTTGAACGTATTCGCAACCTGCAAAAGATACAGGAAAGTGAGCGCAGATACCGGAGCATTTTTGAAAAATCCAAGGACATTGTCTTTATTGCAAGACAGGATACTACACTGACTACCATCAATTATGCAGTAACTGACATTCTTGACTTTGCAGTGGAGGATTGTATAGGCAAAAAGTTAATTGCATTTTTAAAAAACCCGTTGGATATGGATCATTTTATTTCCAAAGTATTGTCAGATGGTGAAATAGATAATTTCGAAATGGAATTCATTACTGCCAATAAGGAAATTAAAACCTGCCTGATATCAGCATCTATTGAACTGGACAGCAACAATGAACACTATCTCCAGGGAATCATTCACGATATTACAGATTTGAAAAAAGCGGAAAAAGCAAGCCTGCAGGCTGAAAAACTGGCAGCATCAGGCCGGTTTATTCGTACCCTTGCGCATGAAGTCAGAAATCCATTAAGCAATATTAAGCTTGCGGTTGAAAATCTATTGCAGACCACAGAAAATGAAGATGATAACTTCTACCTTGATATCATTCATCGCAACGGGCAACGGATAAATGACCTTGTTACCGAACTTCTGCAAAGCTCAAGGCCAGCCGACATGAATTTCGCAGATGTTTCACTACATGGATTACTTAATAAAGTAATAGCATCTGTAGAGGATAAATTACTCCTGCGCAATATTAAATTAATTGCCAATTATGATAAAAATGATTCTACCATAAAAGCGGATGCGCCAAAATTAGAAATGGCAATACTAAATATACTGGTAAATGCTATAGAAGCCGTACCTGATATCACAGGTGTAATCGAAGTGGCTACCCTGGGTCAGAATAAACAGGCCCAGATTTATATAATTGACAATGGCTGCGGTATAAATGCTGAAAACAAGGAAAAACTATTTGAACCCTATTTTACTTCAAAGCGAAATGGCATCGGTCTTGGCCTTGCCACCACATTAAATATTCTGCAAAGCCACAACGCCAGGGTAGATGTGCAATCCCAGGTAGACAAGGGAACCATATTCACCATCCTCTTTTCACAATAAAATGAATCGCCCGTTCCGGCAATAAACAACCTACCCAGTTCTATCCCGGGAAATGGTGCCCTATCCATGAATTTACATCACGCAATTACTTCAATATTTCAGCATATGTGGAAATAATTGCTCAACACATTAAATTAAGCCCCCACGATTACGATAATAATGACAATCACAAAACGCTTACATTCCTGTCATGTGGTATTACATTAAAAATAGTTCTTTTGGCATTATAGTCAATAGAAACAGGACAGCCAGCCAGGCCAGACAATTAAAATTGCATTGAATCTTTTATTATCAGCTTCCCTGGACTCCCGGTAAGGACATGATTATTTTCTGGCATAATTTTTTTAACTGGTATGTTAAAATTCAGGGTAACTCAAATTTACCAAATTTCAGAAAAGTACAAATGCATCAGGGATAACGGACACAGTTAAAAAAGAAGTATACAAAATGGTTATACATATTAAATATATGGTTTCTGAAAGATGCAGGATGCTGGTAAAAAAGATACTGGATCAAATGGAATTGGTATATGACAGCGTTGAGTTGGGTGTGGTAGAATTAAAACGGGCACTTACTAAGGCACAAAAAGATACGCTTAAGAATTCATTAAAAATATGGGGCCTGGTGTTGATTGATGATCCTAAGAAGGTACTCGTGGAGAAAATAAAAAACAGCATAATAAACCTGATTCATAATGACACGACTATTTGTTCAATAAAACCATCCAGCTACTTAAGTGAATACCTGAATTATAACTATACCTACCTGGCAAATGTATTTTCACAGGAAACAGGCACTTGCCTAAGCGATTTTATTATTGCTCATAAAATTAAAAAGGCAAAGGAAATGCTTATTTATGAAGGATTGTCAGTTTCCGAGATAGCCTGGAAACTTAATTACAGCAGTGTTGCTCATTTGAGCAACCAATTTACCAGGATTGCAGGGTTAAGGCCCAGCCAGTTTAAAAAAAATAACGGTAACTTGTTCATCCCCCTGGAGCAAATTGGCAGGTTGGAGGCTGTTTGATCTTAATGATAAACAGCAATTGAAACCATCTCAACCGGCATAAACATAAAATTATGGTATATAAAAAATCTTCGTCATTCAATATCACCGATGACTATTCAATGCCTGAAACCGATGTGAGTAGGGAATTTCTCAACTTTCTGCTTGATGAATTAAATGATATCTATTGGGCCGAGAAGCACCTTGCTAAATCATTACCCAAAATC
>JBDTWP010000126.1:0-15249 GCA_040006615.1 Ferruginibacter sp. | reverse complement strand
AACAATAAACTGAAAACTGAAAACAATAAACTGAAAACTGAAAACAATAAACTGAAAACTGAAAACAATAAACTGACAACAATTAAAAACAACTAAAATGAAAAAAATAATCCTTTCTGCGCTCATCTTGCTGGTGTCAACTTTTCTTTTCGCTCAAAGTGAAAAATTTACAGCTGCTATGAAAAAAAATCTTGCTGCAATGGATTCCAGCTTTAGAAATCCGCCGGAGCTGTTGACCCTGGGCAATAATTTCGAAAGAATTGCTACTACGGAAAAAACACAATGGTTACCTTATTATTATGCAGCTTTTTGCCAGGTAAATTATGGATATATTCAACAGGATAAATCTAAATCAGATGGTTACGCTGATAAAGCGGCCGAACTAATCGCTAAGGCAGATTCTTTATCTCCCAACAATTCTGAAATTTCCTGTGTTAAAAGTATGATTGCAAGTTGCCATATGATGGTGGATCCAATGACAAGGTGGCAACAATATGGCGAGGAAAGCAGCAGTAATTTGGAAGCGGCTATTTCCCAGGATGCAACCAATCCACGCCCTCATTATTTGAAAGGAACGGGATTAAGATATACACCCGAGCAATTTGGCGGTGGATGTAAAACTGCGAAACCTGAATTGCAAACAGCACTGGATAAATTTGCCACCTTTAAGCCGGCAAGTGAGCTGAATCCCAACTGGGGTAAGGCACAGGTGGAGCAACTTCTAAAGGGTTGTGAATAATTCGGGTCTGGTTTTCACCATAGAGACACACATAAGATCACTATACATTCACCAACAAACTAAAAATCATGCAAGAGGATAATTTTTCTCCCCAGGAAAGTTTACAGGTTATTCAATCCATGATTGACAAAACAAAAGCGCAGTTAAGCGATAACAGTATTTACTTTTTATTGTGGGGCTGGCTTGTTTTTGCTGGCTGTCTCCTGCAATATTTTTTATTGGTAATCATAAAAACACCCCATCATTATCTTGCCTGGCTGGTCGTTATTCCAGGCATTATATTTTCAATAACCCACAGTGTAAAATATAGGCAAAAAAGAAAGGTAAAGACTTATATCAGCGAAAGTATGGGAGTATTATGGAAGGGTATGAGTATTTCATTTATGGCATTATGTTTTATCTTAACTAATATAGGATGGCAGCACGCTTTCCCCATTTATATCCTGTTTTATGCCACCGGCACTTTTGTAAGTGGCGGAATACTTCAATTTAAACCATTACAGGTGGGAGGGATTATTTGTTGGGTACTGGCAGTTGCTTCAACTTTTGTGGATTACCAGAACCAGATTTTATTTTCTGCCGCTGCTATCCTTGTTAGTTACCTGGTGCCAGGTTATTTACTGAAAAATAAAACCTATAATAATTAACAAACGGTTTAACGGATTATAAGACATACAGGTTAGGGCGGCTGGCTGAGACCAACCTGGCCGTGACGGGAAAATGTTCAACACTATGATATTGATAATGATTATACCGGTATAAGCATTTTACTTTCTACAACGGAGTGAGCCTTTACCTGCAGGCCGGGTGCATTCCAAATTATCGCGGCAACAGGTGGTTTGTGAGGACACACACCACGGCCAGGCCTCGGTCGGTGTCCCCACCGACCGAAATCAGGAGCGATAATTTGGAATGCACCCTGAAGGCCTTATTTTACGGTTAATAATGAAATGAAGTACGTAAGCCATGTTTAAGGAATTAGATCCCATATTACACTCTCAATTAAGATTGGCTGTGATGAGTTTACTTATTGGTGTAAAAGAAGCTGAGTTTACCTTTTTAAAAGAAAAGACAAACGCTACGGCTGGTAACCTTAGTGTGCAGATCAATAAACTGAAGGATGCCGGTTATATTGACGTGGTCAAACAATTTAAAGAAAATTATCCCCAAACGATCTGCAAAATCACTAAAAGAGGGATTGATTCATTTGAAGTATATGTAAATGCATTGCAGTCATATATGAACCCCAATGGGTAATATAAAAGGCCCGCGGATTTACCAGGGTGCAATTTTATGGCGCCTGGTTAAAAATAAATTCTAAGTGCAGATTTTAGCCACTTAATTCATTTGGTCGAAGACAAACAAAGACTGCCTGCCAACGGATTCTTTTTCGTCTTAGACCTTTAAAATTTAAATGATCTTAGTTCCAGATCAGCAACCTGGTAGTATATATTTCATTGTTCGAGACTAATCGCACCATGTAGGATCCTTCGGCCAGGGAGGTGATATTTTTAAGCGGGATAGTATTAATGGTGTTCCTAAGCTGGTTAGTTTGTTGTAATACAATCTTCCCGGATTCATTCAATATGGTAATTATAGCTTCTCCGGATTTATCGGCAGTAAAACGAAGCAGCATATCACCCGAAGCACGGTTGGATCCAATGCTTATTTCTTTCTTTTTGCCACCCTCGTCAGCTTTATCGCTAAAACTAAGATTTGCGAAAGAAGTACCGGATACAGGTTGCGCCGTTAAGCCCAGTACAGAAAGGATTGCTAAAGTAAAAATTATTTTTTTCATACTGTGGTTTGTTAAAATGATGAGGGAAAGAATGATTAACATAATCAAACAGTTAGTAGCACAGTATATATGGGATTGAGGCGTATTTTTCTATAGGATGGAGAATGATAACCTTTTGCAAAAGCAAATTAGAAAAAGTTATAATGGGTTGCCGGAGAATATGTGGTAAGCAATATTCGGCTGTAAATTTAAGGTTTATTTTACAACTGCGGGATATTTCTTTTGGACACCATTGCAATTGAACAATTAGTTGCCTTATCCGTTCTACCTTTGCTAATATTATTATTCATGTCACCGATTATCAGGGTCAGCCATCTCTCCAAACATTTTAAAGATACCAGGGCCGTAGACGATCTTTCATTTACAGTGAATGAAGGTGATGTATATGGTTTCCTTGGCCAGAATGGCGCAGGAAAATCTACCACTATTCGTATGCTCCTCAGCCTCGTGGCACCCTCGGGGGGCGAAATAGTCATTTTCGAAAAGAAATTGAGCACCCATCGCTCTGAAATATTGCGGCGCGTAGGTGCTGTTATTGAAAAGCCCGATCTCTACAAATATCTTTCCGCATACGATAACTTATCCATATTTGCCAGGATGAGCGGGATGAAAGTTACCCGGCAATTATTAATGAAACAATTGCAAATGGTAGGCCTCGGTGAAAGAGCCGGCAGTAAAGTAAGGACATACAGCCAGGGGATGAAACAGCGTTTGGGCATTGCTGTTGCTTTAGTTCATAACCCTGCATTGATTATTTTAGATGAGCCCACAAATGGATTGGATCCCCAGGGTATTGCCGATATGCGAAACCTCATTTTGAAATTAAGTAATGAATTGGGTAAAACAGTATTGATTTCATCCCATCTGTTAAGTGAAATCGAAATGATCGCCAATCGTATGATCATTATCCATAAGGGGAAAAAAATGGTGGAAGGAAGGGTGGTTGATTTGCTTGATCCCGCTCACTCATTGATACAAATTGAAACACATGACAATGATGCAGCAAAAGAAAAACTGCAACAAACGAAATGGGTTTCCTTTTTACAGGATGGCAAACAAATTAGTTTAATGATGAATAAGGATGAAGTACCGCAGTTAATCAACGACCTGGTTGCAATGAATGTGGAACTAATGTCTGTCAATTCAAGCCATTCTTTAGAAAATTATTTTTTATCACTTACAACCCTGCCAGGCGATGTTGAACCTTTTGCAAATTGAGTTATTCAAAATTTCCAGGCGTCCGCGTACCTATATCGCCTTTGCAGCGATCACGGCAATTGTATTCATTTTTCAGTTTGCATTTAAGGCCGATGGGGAAAGCTATATGAACCTGCTCCTGCAAAGCGTAAATGATACATTTGAATTCGAAAAAGTAAGGGCCATCAATGGTTATTTTATGTGCTATATCATTCTCAACACCCTGTTGATACAGGTGCCCATCCTGGTAGCATTGATAGCGGCGGATTCCATTTCCGGCGAAGCGAACATGGGCACGCTGCGATTGCTGATATCAAAACCCTTCAGCCGTACACAATTGATACTGGTAAAATTTGCTGCCGCCACCATTTTTACTCTTCTGCTTTTATTATGGATGGCTATTACTTCTTTGCTTTTCAGCTTATTAATATTTGGCGCCGATGATATGCTGATCTTTCGCTCAAAGGGAGATGAATCCCAGATTTTACTTATCACCAAAGATGATGTGGTCTGGCGTTACCTTGCTGCTTTTGCCTACGCTACCGTTGCCCTTACGGTTATCGCGGCGTTGTCATTGTTATTATCCATATTCGCGGAGAATTCTATCGGCCCCATTATTGCTACGGTATGTATAGTGATCGTATGTACCATTATATCTAATCTCGATGTACCCATCATCGATAAAAATGTAAAACCTTTTCTTTTTACTTCTTACCTCGTAGGCTGGAAAGGATTTTTTTATATCGCAACCACCAGTGAAGGGATACCCATAAAAGGCAGTATTGAAAACTGGCCCGCAATAAGGAAAAGCTTATTGATCCTGTTGCTGCATATCGGGATACTGGTAGCAGCGGCAGTTATTATTTTTAAAAGGAAGGATATTTTGTCCTAAAAAAATTAATATGTTTATGCTGTTAAGATGGATACTGTTTGCAGTGCTGGTTTTTACAGGCGTTTCCGGCAGAGCACAGGAGAACGTAAATACATTAATAAAAAATGTAAGTGCTAAAATAGATAAAGTAGATAATTATGAAGCCGGCGGGAAAATGAAAACCAATGTTACATTTTTAATAGTTCCTGAATCGACGGTAAGGATATATTTTAAAAAACCCAATAAGCTAAAAATAAGAAACGAAAAGGGGATTTCCTTTGTACCAAGGGGAGCAATAAGTATCAACCTCAATAATATCATCAATGGAAATAGGTATACCGCTTTGGATGCTGGCACCGATAAAATTGGTAAAACAGTGGTGAGGGTGGTGAAATTATTACCCGAAGATGATAATGCAGATGTGGTGTTGTCAACCGTATATATTGACGAAGCCAACCAGGTAATAAGAAAGGCAAAAACAACTACAAGGGAAAATGGCAGTTATCAACTGGAAATGACCTATGGTAAATACATAACATACGGACTACCGGATAAGATCATATTTACCTTTAACACCAAAGATTATAAACTGCCAAAGGGTGTTACCTTTGATTTTGATGATGGTACCAAAGTAAATAAAACAACCCCTGAAAGCCTGAAGAAGAACCAGGGAATTGCGGAAATTACCTTTGATTCATACATTATTAATAAAGGTGTTTCGGACGCTGTTTTTTAAGAAAACACAACCGGGCGCTGATAATAAGCGCAAGCTTCTGTTGCTGCTTACTATTCAGGCACCTCCGTTATTTTTTCATCGATCGCATTCGCAACAATGGCTTTACTTATTTTCTTGAGCGGGTTCAGTCGTTGGGTTTCATATTCTTTACGCCCGTTAATAATATCGATGCATTTGAAAATGGCTTCCCTGAAAGAGCCTTCATCGGCTTTGTTTTTGCCTGCGATATCAAATGCAACACCATGATCGGGGGAAGTGCGCACACCCGCCAGGCCTGCCGTATAGTTTACTCCTTCGCCCAACGCCATTGATTTAAATGGTATTAGTCCCTGGTCATGATACATAGCTAAAACCGCATCAAATTTTTCAAAACTACCCCTGGCAAAAAAGGCATCGGCACTGTAAGGGCCAAAACAAAAAATATCGCGTTGCTTCGCTTCTTTAATTGCAGGCTTGATAATTTCTTCTTCTTCACTGCCTACCAACCCTTCATCACCTGCATGAGGATTCAGTCCCAACACCGCGATCCTGGGTTTATCAATGCCAAAGTCTTTTTTTAGAGAGCCGTTGATTATTTGCAATTTGCCCAGGATATTTTCCCTGGTAATTAATGGTGCAATGTCTTTTATTGCCACATGTTCCGTAAGCAAAGCCACTTTCATATTTTCTGCTATCATAAACATAGCCACATCAGGAACACCAAATAAATTTTTCAGATAGGGAGTATGGCCGGTAAAATTGAACTCTTCGGATTGCGTGTTCTTCTTATGAATGGGAGCCGTTACCAATCCATCAATTTTACCTTCCTTTAGCGCCTGTGCAGCAGTGACCAAACTTAAGACAGCATATTTTCCACCCGTGTCATTTAACAAGCCGGGGAAAATGGCCACCTCCTCTTCCCAGCAATTATACAGGTTTACCTGTTTGGGATTAATACGGCTTGAATCCTTAATACTTGAAAAATTAAAATTCACATCCGGCATCGCCTTACGGTAAAAGTTCAGAGCCCTATTGCTGGCAAATAAAACAGGGGTGCATATTTCGAGTAACCGGGTATCGCTGATAGTTTTTATGATTATTTCAAGGCCAATACCATTGATGTCGCCACAGGATATACCAATAACTGGTTTATTTTCAAATGATAAGCTCATATAATATGTATTAAAAAGTAAAAATACAACTTCTTATTTTAAAAGAGGCCCCCATCTCTCTCATGGCAAACGGGAGGATAAAAATCGCATAGCCTTTAATTATTCAACAACCTGTTTAAATGAAGAGCGGTCATCGTAGCTGGGTAAAAATTAAAAGAAAGATCTTTATTTCCAATCATACGGTCTCAATAAACAGCCCCTCAAATGTTCTCCTTACTTTTGTCAGGATGTTTAAAATAAAAAAATCACTAGGCCAGCATTTTTTAAAGGATGAGTCCATCATTCAAAAAATCATTGATGCGGTTAAGGAAGATCCCTTTACAAATTTGCTGGAAGTGGGCCCCGGAGGCGGAGCATTAACTAAGCACCTTTTAAAAATACCCGGTATTAGTTTTAAAGCGGTCGAGCTGGATGATGAAAAATCGGTTTACCTTATTGATACTTTTCCCGTATTAAAGGATAAGATCATCGGGCAAAGTTTTTTAGACATGGACGAGCCCTTTGATGAACCTTTTACGGTGGTGGGTAATTTTCCATATAATATTTCCACCCAGATCTTATTTAAAGTATTGGATTGGAAGGATAAAGTGCCGGTGATGATTGGAATGTTTCAAAAAGAAGTGGCATTGCGCGCGGCGTCAAAAGAGGGAAATAAAGTATACGGCGTATTGAGTGTACTGATACAGGCTTTTTATGAAGTGGAGTATTTGTTTGATGTAAGCAACCATTCATTTAATCCACCGCCCAAAGTGCAAAGTGGTGTTATACGCCTTAGAAGAAAGACCACTGATTTGACGGTCAAAAGTGAGCGAGCCTTTAAAGTACTGGTAAAGACAGCGTTTAACCAGCGACGGAAAACCCTGCGTAATGCAGTTAAAAGCTTATTTACTTCGGAAGAATTACAGGATTTGGTATTTAATAAACGTGCTGAAGCATTGAGTGTGGAAGATTTTGCGGCGCTTACCTTTAAAATGAGTTAATACTTTCGGATTTAATAATTTAGGGGGCGTAAAGTTTGAATACCAGTTGGGAATCGCTTTTGGATAGCGTTCTGCATGATAAACCTTTAAAAGATTATGAGTTCTGTGCAACAAAATAAAATTCGAATAGTTACTGCTGCAGCTTTATTTGACGGGCATGATGCGGCTATCAATATCATGCGCCGTATCCTGCAGTCGAAGGGTGCGGAGATTATTCACCTTGGTCACAACCGGAGTGTTCACGAAATAGTGGAATGTGCCATTGAAGAAGATGCGCAGGCCATTGCGATTACCAGTTACCAGGGCGGGCATGTGGAATTCTTTAAATACATGAAAGACCTGCTGGATGAAAACGGATGCGGCCATATAAAAATTTTTGGCGGCGGAGGCGGTACCATATTACCCTCAGAAATTGAAGAGTTGCACAAATATGGTATTGCAAGAATCTATTCACCCGATGATGGAAGGCAGATGGGATTGGAAGGGATGATTGAGGATTTAATAAAAAAGACAAGTATTCCGGCCTCCCAACCCCCGCCAGCAGGCGGAGGGTTCCTGGACTCTGCTGATATGGGGCTCTTTGCTTTGAGGGAAGAGAGGGATATAAAAAAAATAGCTACCGCTATTACCCTTGCTGAAAACGGACAGGATTATTCAGCCCTCCTCGAACAATTAAAAGCGGAGTCTGTATATTTGAAAGACAACAAAAACGCCCCGCCGGCTGGCGGGAGCAGTGGGGCTGTTGGGGCCGTCCTTGGCATCACCGGTACCGGCGGTGCAGGAAAATCTTCTGTTACGGATGAAATTGTCCGCCGCTTTTTAAATAAATATACAGATAAGACGATCGCAGTGATTTCAGTTGATCCTTCCAAAAAGAAGACCGGCGGCGCCTTACTGGGCGACAGGATCAGGATGAACGCAATCTCCTCCCCCAGGGCGTATATGCGTAGCCTGGCTACCAGGGAAAGTGACAAGGCGTTAAGCCGCTATGTACAGCAAGCCATCGATATTTGTAAAGCAGCCGGATTTGATTTCATTATTTTGGAAAGTGCCGGTGTGGGCCAAAGTGATGCATCTATTTTGGATTATGTGGATGTAAGCCTGTATGTGATGACACCCGAATATGGAGCCGCATCCCAACTGGAGAAAATCAATATGCTTGATTACGCGGATTTGGTTTGCGTAAATAAATTTGATAAGGCCGGAGCGCCGGATGCCTTACATGACGTACGCAAGCAATACAAGCGGAATCATGGTTTATGGACAGTGAAAGATGAAGCATTACCTGTTGTTGGAACAATTGCGGCGCAATTCAATGATGCCGGCGTAAATGAATTGTTTGAAAGACTGATGGAAAAAGTTGTGGAAAAAACAGGGGTGCAATTTGATGGAGTTATCACACACCATGCACACACAATAGATACTTCCAGTCAATCCACCATCATACCGCCTAAGCGTATACGTTATTTAGCAGAAATAGCGGAGGAAATTGAGCAGTATAATAAGCTGGGAGATGAACAGGCCGCTATTGCAACTAAACTTTACCAGTTGAATGGAGCTATGAAGATTCTAAAAGAAAAAACCGGCAAACTATCCGGGATTGATGCTGCAATAGAGGGATTGACTGCAGCCAGAATCGGGCTGGAAAAACAATTATTTCCTGTATGCAAAAAATTAGTGGATGAATGGGAACAAACAAAAGCGCGGTACAAAAAAGAATTTTTTGAATATGATGTAAGAGGAAAGATCATAAAGCAACCATTATATTTTGAATCCTTATCTCATACGCGCATTCCAAAGATTGCAGTACCCCGGTATAAGGATTGGGGAGATATCCTGCGCTGGCGCATACAGGAGAATTTCCCCGGCAAATTCCCCTATACCGCTGGGGTGTTTCCGTTGAAAAGGGTTGAGGAAGATCCTACCCGGATGTTTGCTGGCGAGGGGGGGCCGGAAAGAACCAACAGGCGCTTTCATTATGTAAGTTTCGGGCAGCCTGCAAAAAGATTGTCCACTGCGTTTGACAGCGTAACCTTGTACGGGGAGGATCCCGCACCCCGTCCGGATATTTATGGCAAAGTAGGCAACAGTGGAGTAAGCATTGCAACAGTAGATGATGCAAAAAAGCTCTACAGTGGTTTTGATCTGTGCGATCCGAAAACATCGGTAAGCATGACGATTAACGGGCCGGCACCAATGCTGCTGGCATTTTTTATGAATACAGCCATCGATCAGCAATGTGAAAAATATATTGTTGAAAATAATTTAAGAGAGGAAGTAAATAAACGGATTGAATCAAAATTCGATATTGAAACCCTGCCAAGGTATATTGGTATAGATGGTAAGCCGGTACATCATGCTAGTTTGCCAAAGCTTACAGCCTCTTCATTTAATTTAAATAATGCACTTCCTTTAGAATCCGGCAATCTCCAGCCGGCTGGCCGGGGCAGGGGGGCCGGTCTTCTTCCCGAAGGTAATAATGGCTTGGGCCTGCGTTTACTTGGTCTTAGCGGGGAAGATGTATTGCCAGGAGAATTGTATGAGAAAATAAAAGCCAATGCATTAGCCAACGTAAGAGGAACGGTACAGGCGGATATTCTAAAAGAAGACCAGGCGCAGAATACCTGCATTTTTTCCACAGAATTTGCATTAAAATTAATGGGAGATGTGCAGGAATATTTTATCAGGCATAAGGTGCAGAATTTTTATAGTGTAAGTATCAGTGGTTATCATATCGCGGAGGCCGGCGCTAATCCCATCAGCCAGTTGGCATTTACACTTGCCAACGGTTTTACCTATATCGAATATTATTTAAGCAGGGGAATGAATATTGATGATTTCGCACCCAACCTGTCTTTCTTCTTCAGCAATGGTATGGATCCGGAATATAGTGTGATCGGGAGGGTAGCACGCAGAATATGGGCCAAGGCAATGAAGCATAAATACAATGCCAACAGCCGTAGCCAGAAATTAAAGTACCATATCCAGACCAGCGGCAGAAGTTTGCATGCGCAGGAAATCGATTTTAATGATATCCGTACCACCCTGCAGGCATTGTATGCTATTTATGACAACTGTAATTCCTTGCATACCAACGCCTATGATGAAGCGATTACAACACCCACTGAAGAAAGCGTTCGCAGGGCAATGGCCATTCAGCTGATCATCAACCGGGAATTAGGCACAGCTAAAAATGAAAATCCTAACCAGGGTTCTTTCCTGGTGGAGGAATTAACTGACCTCGTGGAAGGGGCGGTTATGATTGAATTTCATCGTCTTGCAGAAAGGGGCGGAGTACTGGGGGCGATGGAACGGATGTACCAGCGAAATAAGATCCAGGAAGAAAGCCTGTACTACGAAACACTCAAGCATACCGGCGAATTCCCCATTGTGGGCGTGAACACATTTCTAAATAAGAAAGGCAGCCCGACCATCTTACCTACCGAAGTAATACGAAGCACAACTGAGGAAAGGGAATTCCAGATAAAAACACTACAGGCATTTCACGAGCGGCATGCTGATCACGCTGCGTCAATGCTGAACCGATTGCAGCAGGTAGCTGTAAACAATGGCAATTTATTCGCTGAATTAATGGAAACGGTGAAATATTGTTCATTGGGCCAGATTACCAATGCCCTGTATGCAGTTGGCGGGCAATACCGGAGAAATATGTAAGAGCTATTTACCATCCCATGCTCCCAAAAACTACAATATACCCGGACGAATAAAATAATTTCATAATCACTTTTCAAATGGTGACCATCATTGGTGTTTTCGAAAACCCCGTATAGATCATTACCTCCATATTTTATACGGAGGTATTTTTTCTCTGGTTTACCCGATTTTTTTCTTTCTTCTATTCTTTTTACAAATGTCAGCCATATATCAGCTATGTACCAGGTTCTGGTGTTCTATATATCATTACCAAAATATAACCATATAATATCACATTATTTGTGGGTAGTTGTGGTAATGATGTGGTAATAATATGGTGATAATCGCTATCTGACAGGGTTCTGACCCATGTAAGGGGCGCGTATGTATTATTTAATTGAACATCTTTCAAAAAGAAAGGTGATCGATTGATCCCAATGCCCGGGTTTCTGGTCAACATGAGTAGTAAAGTACAGGCTGGAATAAGAAAGTGCCTGTTTCACGGAATGAATATTTGAACTTATTAATTTTACCTGTAAATATGAATCCCGGCAAAGGGAACTAAAGCCTTCTGAGAATCAGTGCCTATTCTATTGTTGGAAGAATAATGAACTTAATTCATTATTTTTACAAATTGCATTTTACTAAAATCCCCTTTTTATGAAGAATTATAAAGCGTTCTGTTTAAGAACAGCCTTTTCGTTTGCGTTTATTGCAGCATTATGGGCCAATACTATTTATGCCCAGGTGGTAGATATCGTAGCTAACTCAAATAGTTCTGCCTTTAATCCCATTGGAGTAAATAACTACCATGTGTCCGAAAATATTTATACCGAAACAGAAATCGGTGCCGGCAACTTCATTACTCCTGGCACCTTAATAAATCAAATCGCTTTCAACATTGAAAGGGTTGGTACCGGTACTACATTTAACAATGTCATAATCTGGATGAAGGAGGTGCCGCTGATAACAACTACATTGGCAAGTGGTATTTATTCAACAGCAGGTTATACCCAGGTATTCAGCGGGCCGTTAAATGCTACGGTTACCGGATGGTTAATTATTCCACTTACTACCGGTTTTCAGCGAACAAGTGGTAGCAACCTGGAGGTTTTGTTAGAAAGAAATGACAACACCCCTCATGCGAACTATAATTACAGAACTGCCAATGGCACTAATACCTGCAGAAGATATAATGGTACCGTAGCACCGGTGTCAGGGGGCACTTCATTAACTGCTTCTGCTTTCAGGGCGCAGATAAGGCTGCAACATGTTTACCCCAATGACGCGCTGGTAAAGGAGATATATTCTTTAGGTAAGTTGCCAATTCCCTTTGGAGCACCTCATACCGTGAAAGCTAATATTGCTAATGTAGGTTCCAATGCTTTAACAAATATTCAGGTAACACTGGATATTACCGGGGCTAACACGTTTACGGATATTCAAACAATTACTTCGCTGGCTGCCGGTGCCAGTGTGGATGTTAGTTTCGCCGCATTCACCCCCATCGTTCTGGGTAGTAACAATATAAGCGTTTCTATAGCCGATGATGATTTTATTAGTAATAATTTGAAATCGGTAATACAAACAGTAAATAATAATACTTTTTCTTATTCTTTTGGAACTATACCAAGCGGGGCCGGAGGTTTTACTTTTAATCCGATTACAGGATTCAGCACCGGCGATTTCGCAATAAAATATAATACCAGTGTTGCTACTGCTATCAGCCAGGTATCAGTAAATTTCATAGCAAGTGGCCAACCTTTCCAAATTGGCATCTGGGATGCTACAGGGGTTGGAGGAACACCCGGCGCCTCACTTTTTTTATCTACCATACAAACCGCTACCTCCGGGGTATTTGTATTACCCATTCTGCCAGCAGTACCAATCGGTACCGGTGACTTTTTTGTTGGTGTGTTGCAAAGTGGAACTGTAAATGTTAGTTTTGCGTATCAAACGGAGGATCCTGTCAGGCTCAGTACCTTTTATTATACCCAACCAAGCGGGGGAACCACCTGGATAGACTTTGCGCCTGTAAGTAATATCCGGTTTATGATCGAACCTAAACTTCAGCTGCCCATTGATGCGAATGTTTCTAATATTATTACACCTGCTGCAACCTGCAACACCGGCCCGGTAGATTACGCTGCCGTAATATCCAATGTAGGATTAAATACCATTATTGCCGGAACTGCCAATATTACTTTGAAGATAGGAGGCGCAAATATTTATTCTGCAACACTCACCAACGCTACAAATATTGCCAGCGGCAGTTCAGAAACGATCATATTCAGTGGTATAAGTATTAGTGACCCCGGAACTAATTTAGATACCGTATTCGTTTCATTAACCGGTGATACTGAACAGGCAAATGATACATTAAAAACTTCCGATATTTCCGTTGCCTCTGCTCCTATTACCAGTTTTCCAGCAATTGAAGATGCAGAGGGCTCCCTTCCATTGTTTCCCTATTTCAGGATCGTTTCCGGTATCAATCAACTTTGGAAGGTACAAAATGGCAATTATACCAATGTGGACCAGGTAATAGCTTTAGCTCCCCATGGAGGGGGCAGGTTTTATTTATTTGACAGTTACAGTGGTGGAAGTTCCGCAGGCTATATCTCAAGATTATCCAGTAATTGCATCAGCCTGCCGGCTAACACAGTTAGTAGTTGCGGGTATAAATTGCGGGGCTGGATGAGCCATGATAATACGGCAGCGCTGCCCCAGTTGGATAGTATGTACGTTAGTATTTCAACCGATAATGGCGTTAGCTGGACAAGGCTTTTACCAGGATTCCAAAGATCAAATGCAGCGTATGCAACTCCCGGCTGGGAAAAACTTGAGAAAGATCTTTCGGCATACGCAGGACAGAATATTCAAATTGGCTTTGAGGGGGTAAGTAAAAATGGCAATGCTTTTGGTTTGGATGATATTACCGTTTCAAGTATTCCTGCACAGGAACTTGTGTTATCATCAGCCACTAACAATGGAATAGCGCTTACAGCAAAATGCGACGACAATGGATGGACCTATTATTCCAATCCTGTAAACCCGGATGCCGGATTGTTTGCCATCAACTGGGATCCGTTAAATACAGGGGAAAATGTTGCGGCTAAAGCTGCTGCAATACTTACAATCCAGCTAGATCCTGCTTTTTTTGCCGCCGAAGATGTTCCTGGTAAATATGCAACCTATACGATGAAGCGTTATTGGAACCTGGATGCAGGAGCAAGTGTATTGACCAGCCCGGTGAATATCCGCTTTTTTTATGATCCGGCAGAAAAGACAGAAGTAGATAATGCTGCTTCCACATTTGCTACTACCAATACTGGTACGCTTGAACCACCTACCTGGTTTAAAACCACCTCTACTGATTTTATGGGCGATGCTGCCCATGTAAACTTGGATGGTGTGTCCAATGCTATTCCACTTACCAATGTGAATGTTGGCAATAGTACCATCAATGGTGTGTTGTATGCCCAGTTTGATGGTATCACCAGTTTCAGCGGGGGCACGTATGCTACCGGTGTGGGTCCGGGCATGGTTTTACCGGTAACATTGGTAAGTTTTGATGTAAAACGTTCCGGGAAAATCAACCAGCTCAACTGGAGTACCGGCCTGGAAATAAATACCAGCAGGTTTGTAATAGAGCGTAGTAAGGATGGCCGTAATTTTTCCAACCTTGGTAATGTCACAGCCACCGGAAGTACTGCTGCCATGCATCATTATAGTTTTTCAGATAATGCTCCTGCCCGGGGAATTAATTACTACCGGCTACGGGTAGTGGATATTGATAACAGCAGTAAGTATAGTGCTATCCTCAGTATCAGAAATGAAGGATCGACCGATATTGCTGTTTATCCAAATCCTGTCAAAACATTACTCAACCTTAAGATCACTGCTGATAAAGCGGATAAGGGTTTAGTGGTTATTACAGATAACAGCGGCAGGATCATAATGACAAAAACACTGGTGATGGCACAGGGAATCAATCTTGTACCTTTAAATATAAATAAATTAGCGGCAGGTGCTTATGTTATAAAAATAACACTGAGCGATGGCGTAGTGACCAGGAAATTTAACAAACAGTGATAAAAAATAATTTAATCAAAAAGCGGCC
>JBDTWP010000125.1:0-15252 GCA_040006615.1 Ferruginibacter sp. | reverse complement strand
TATGAAACTCAAAATAGACAACGAAACCATTGCCCGGGAATTTTTTGAAGACGCTGTTCTGCTTGGTATTGTAGCGCCCATAAAAGATTACCAGTTTAGCTGGCAATTGAATCAGATATTGGGTTTTGATTTCAGGATCAATCATGATTATGAAATTCAGTTAAACAAAAAGGAACGCAGGTATTTTTTTTCTATTTATGAATTTGCTGTACCTTCTACTTCCATAACGCATTATTTATACAATAACCATTTTGATGGGGAATACCTGTTACCGGAGTTTAAGCACCTCGATTTTGTATGGCTGATCAAGGGGGAATGTCTTTCAACCGACGAATTGAAAGCGTTGATGAATTCCATCAGATCCTTAACCGCTGTGCAGTTGGTAAATGAAATGACGAATGAGAAGATAAAGAATAAGCAGCACCTTATATTTTAAATTACTTCGACGTCCGGAGAATATTTTAATGTCATTTGCAAACTGAATTTACCGAAGCAATAATAAACCCGGATAAAAATCAATAATTATAAAAAAATATAAATTATGTGGGAAGAAAAAAATAATACACTCTATAAAAAATTTGAATTCAAAAATTTTTCAGAGGCCTTTGGCTTTATGACCAGGGTTGCACTGGCAGCAGAAAAAATGGATCATCATCCCTTATGGACAAATGTATACAGCAAAGTGGAGATATGGCTATGCACTCATGATGCAGGTGATGTTGTTACAGACAAAGACAGGAAACTTTCTGCCAAAATTGATGCGGTGCTATAATTTCTTTAAACCCGTTGTAAATTAAATTTTACCATAAAATGTTCTTTCCTGTGAATTATTAATTGAAAGCCCACCTGGCCTTTTGATCTGAACCGGGTAATCCTATGCGTTAATACTTATGAGGATATTTTGCCGGGCTGATAAATATCCGACGGGCAGAACAAATCTTTCCTGCCCGTTTTGCCGTAAAATATTTTTCACTTCCTCAATGGCAGATGGATTTACAGCTATCAGTAAACCTCCACTTGTTTGAGGATCGGCCAGGATTGCTTTTTGATATTCAGTGATCGGGCCAATTTTTTCGCCATAACTTTCCCAGTTCCTGTTAGTACCACCCGGAATAGAATTTTGATCTACATAGTTTTTAAGGTCATTAATTATGACCGGCACATTGTCAAAATTAATCAATGCGCTCAAACCACTACCCTCCGCCATTTCCACCAGGTGCCCCAATAAACCAAAGCCGGTAACATCTGTCATGGCGCTTACCCCTTTCACTTTTCCCAATGCTTCACCAATTTTATTCAATTGCATCATTTGTGTTGCTGCTACCCCAATATGCTCAACCGATAATATCCCTTTTTTTTCTGCGGTGGTTAAAATACCTACACCCAGTGGTTTGGTTAACAGCAATAAGTCGCCTTCCTTACCAAGGTTATTTTGTTTTATATTTTCAATTGGCACCAGGCCATTTACGGCTAATCCGAAAATAGGTTCCGGTGAATCAATACTATGGCCGCCCGCCAGTGGTATACCGGCTTCCTTACAAATACTCCGGCTTCCTTCAATTACTTTTTGTGCAATAAGAGGGGATAAGATATTTACCGGCCAGCCCAATATGGCAATTGCTAAAATCGGTTTGCCCCCCATCGCATATACATCACTGATAGCATTGGCTGAAGCGATCCTTCCGAATTCAAACGGATCATCCACAATCGGCATAAAAAAATCAGTGGTAGAGATCAATGCCTTTCCGTTTCCGAGATCATATACGGCCGCGTCATCTTTACTGTGATTGCCAACAATTAGTTTATCATTGTCGGGCCTTGCAAAATTACTGGTTAAGATTTCGTCCAGGATCTTTGGCGCTATTTTACAGCCGCATCCTGCTCCGTGAGAATATCGGGTTAGTTTTATCCCGGTAATATCTGTGATTTCCATGAGGTTATTTTTATTTTATTCTTCGTCTTAATAAAATAGCCGCGTTTGTTTTTAAATCCGCAGTAAACCTTACTTCATATCTTTTTTCACCATCCATGATTATCAAAAGGCCGGTATTGGGTGGTATACTTCCCAAATTTTCGGCATACATTACCAGTGATAAAGAATCCGTCATTTCTTTTTCGACATAAACTGTTTTGCTGTTGGCCTTTGTTGTAAGACCCTGTCTCGCAAAAATGACCTTTCCATTCATTAAAACACTTACGGTATCTCCATCTACCTCGCCATTGTCATATAATGTCAGCGTCAAACTGTCCGAATCAAAATATACAGATTGCTCATTGCTCATCTTCCTTTCGGAAACATTTGCTGCTGCTTTTGTGACGATGGGTGCTGCTGATTCCACCGGAATGTCTTTTTTCTCAACGGGCGCAGTAACTACCACTTTCAAAGGGCTGCTTTCTGTCTTGACAGGCTCTCTTGCCACCACAACAGGTGCTGTCTTATTTATTACAACGGGAGCTGAAATTATTGCAGGCCTTTCATCCCTGGCAGGTTTCTTAACAATTTCAGCAGCTGGTTGATTTTCCTTTTTGACCGGTTCCTTTAGCGTAGCAACGGGTTCCGTTTTCTTAGCTGCCTGCGGAGGCGGAATTGTTGCAGACCTGGCAACAACTGGTTGATTATTTTCCTTTTTGCTGTCATTGGCGGCAATCACAACTTCCTTCTTTTTCTCCGTTACCGGCGCGATAATTATCCGGGGCCTAATTAATTCTTTAAATTTATCAACAGCAGGAGCTTTTACGATTGATTGCGCGGGTGCCTTGTTCCCTTTTTTTAAGGACGCATTTACCGCAGTCAGTTCACCTGCTTTTTTCTCAAAATCGGGAGCGGGAATCCGTGTAAGCAATTCGGCAGCGGATGGCGGCTCCGGTGGTTTTATTTCTATATCAGCCAGCTTATTTTTAACTTCCTGCGCGGATGGCTTATTTCCTTTCTTCACTAATACATTTACCACAATCAATTCACCCGTTTTTTTCTCAAACTCAGGAGCAGGAATCCTTGTAAGCAATTCAGCGGCAGATGGTGGCTCCGCTAGTCTTATTTCTATATTAGCCAGTTTATTTTTTACTGCCTGCGCTGATGGCTTATTTCTTTTTTTTAAGGACTCATTTAATGCAATGGCCGTGCTTGTCTTTTTCTCAAACTCGGGAGCAGAAATCCGTGTAAGCAATTCAGGGGCAGATTTTTCGATCGGCGGCTCCGGTGTTTTTTTCTCTGGTGGAATAGCAACAATTTCTCCAGGCTTATCAACATCAGCAGACTGGGAAGGTACGGCTTCCTTTGGTATAATTTCAGTTGGTGCTTTTTCCCCTATAGCAATATCAGGTTCGGGTGTCTTTTTTGTCTTTAAAAACGAAAGGTCCTTATCCAGTTTTAACTCTACCAGTTTTTCAAATAAAATCAGCAGCCTGTAATTAATTGCCCTTTCTAATTGTAAACTACCGGTAAGTGGCCTGTATTCCCTTGTCTGGTTAGTACTCCATTTGCCAGTCAACAGCATTGCTGAATCTTTCATTAATAGGTTTACCACACTAAGAACCCTTACTTTCCTGGGCGGAGGCGCACTGTAATCATTTGAGATCAACTCCACATCTTCAATGATTACCTGGTCATCCTTTATTCTCAATTTTATCCTTTTTACTCCCCACTCTTTTTTACCATCAATATCAAACAAGGTATAAGAATAACCGCTAAGTTTTCCCTTTTCTTCGTTGATAGCAATTTCGTACGGTAGGTATTTTTCAGTAGTATCATTGTACAATGATCCTTTCCATAAACCAGTGATATCCGTGTCTGCCAGGGATGGATGCTGTGCAAAAAGGTGAACGGGGAATAAAAATAAAACGTATATAAGTAAATTAAATAGTTGCCTTTTCATTTATCAGGGTATTTGTGATAGTCTTAACATCAACGCTCAAACAGGTTATTTTATTAAACAATGCCAGGATTTTTTCCCTGTTTATCAACGCTTTTCCATAACATTTATCATAATACTTCAATAAAACCCGGAAGCATTCTTTATAATTATTTTCCAATAAATGGTTAATGGCCGTTTTTGTTTCCAGTCCACCTAACCTTTTTTGGATTCTTATGATTGCATTAACAAGGTTTTCCTTTTCGAATCTTCCATATTCTTCCGTAAGATAATCCAGGCGTTCCTCAAAAGGGATATCAATGAAAACAAGGGAACTGTTTCGCATGGTGTTCCATAACTCATTTGGAATGTTTAAAAGCCCGATACGCTGGCTTTCATCCTCCATATAAATAGCGCCGGCCAAATCATTTGACAAGGAACAAGCCTCTTCGGAAGCTACGATCTTTTGACTAACTGCAGACAGTTGCCCTGCTAGTAGATTCTCAAACAATTCCTGTGAAGGTTGCGGCTTTTCTCCCAATGCGCCAAAAGCAGATCCCTTATGATTCGCCAATCCTTCCAGGTCGACTACCGCCTTACCCAGGCGCTTTAATTCGCGGATAACCAATGTTTTCCCGGTGCCCGTATATCCACCCAATATAGTGAAATTATATTTTTTTTCAAATTGTGTCCGTACCCAATGCCTGTAAACTTTATAGCCCCCGATCAAAGTATATACTTTAAAACCATATAGATCTAACAACCAGGCCACCCCGGCGCTACGCATACCGCCACGCCAGCAATAGACCAATAAGCAATTAGCAATTGGTAATTGGCCCAATTCATTCGTAATATTTTTTTCCTGCCCATTGCCCCTTGCCTCCTGCCCCTTGCCCATTGCCAATTGCTCGTTGCCCATTGCCCCTTGCTCATTGCCCATTGCCTCCTGCCCCTTGCTCATTGCCAATTTCTCATTGCTCATTGCCTCCTGCCCCTTGCTCATTGCCTCCTGCCTCTTGCTCATTGCCCCTTGCTCATTGCCCATTGCCCATTGCCCCTTCCCCGTTATCCTCTCCGCTTCTTCAACCATTTTCCTCATTTTCACTCCAAAATAATCCAGTCCGATCTTGATGGCTGTTTCCCTGCTTTCCTGTTTATAAGCGGTGCCGACTACTTTCCTTTCTTCATCCGTAAATAAAGGCAGGTTATATGCACCTGGTATGTGTGCATGTGTAAATTCTCCCGGGCTGCGTACATCCAGCACAGGATATTGTTGTGACAGCATTAAAAATTGTTCTATGGTAATTTTTTGTACTGCCAATTATCATTCCTCCTGTATTTTTTTATTATTTTCATTTAACGAAAGAAAATTTCCTTAACGACTTTTTAAAGTTTTATATATCAATATTCAATTGAAGTTTTATGCACTAAGATACAAAAGAAAAAAGCTGCCGAAAAACTTCAGCAGCTCTTAATAATATTCTTAGAGTCAGCGACCAACTGATACTTTATCCGTTCATCGAAGTCAGGAACTCCGCGTTATCTTTTGTACCCTTCATATTCTTCAATAAAGTATTCAAAGCTTCTTCCGGATTCATGTCTGCCATATGCTTGCGCAATACCCACATACGCTGGAATGTTTCCTTATCCAACAATAAATCATCCCTGCGTGTAGAGGAAGCCACAATATCAATGGCAGGATAAATACGGCGGTTAGACAATCTTCTATCCAGTTGTAGTTCCATATTACCGGTACCTTTAAACTCTTCAAAGATCACCTCATCCATCTTACTACCGGTATCTACCAATGCAGTCGCAATAATGGTTAAGGATCCGCCAAATTCTATTTTACGGGCGGCACCAAAAAACTGTTTAGGTTTTTGCATTGCATTCGCCTCCACACCACCACTAAGCACTTTACCACTTGAAGGTGCAACGGTATTATGCGCTCTTGCCAAACGGGTAATACTGTCCAGCAGGATCACTACATCGTGACCGCATTCTACCAGCCGTTTTGCTTTTTGTAAAGCGATGGTAGATACTTTTACATGTTTTTCAGCGGGCTCGTCGAAAGTAGATGCAATTACTTCCGCTTTTACACTACGCTCCATGTCAGTAACTTCTTCCGGCCGTTCATCTACCAGCACGATCATCAGGTAACACTCGGGATGATTTTCCGCAATTGCATTCGCCAGTTCCTTCAGCAACATGGTCTTACCTGTTTTTGGCTGAGCAACGATCAATCCACGCTGGCCCTTTCCAATTGGGGTGAACAGGTCCATGATCCTCGTGCTATAATTATTTGACTGTGTTGTCAGGTTTAGTTTTTCAAAGGGAAACAAGGGGGTAAGGTAATCAAAAGGTACCCTGTCCCTTACTTCATCCGGGCTCTTTCCATTAATTGTTTCCACCTTTAGCAAGGCGAAATATTTTTCCCCTTCTTTTGGTGGACGAACAGATCCATAAACGGTATCACCGGTTTTTAATCCAAACAATTTTATTTGGGAAGGCGACACATAAATATCATCGGGGGAAGATAAATAATTGTAGTCACTGCTTCTTAAAAAACCATATCCATCCGGCATCATTTCCAACACACCTTCACCTAAAATGATACCATCAAATTCAATATTAAATACCTGGTTATCCCTTCGTTGCAGATACTGTTTGCCGGAATATTGATTTTGCTGATTGTTTTCGTTTTGCATCAACTCCGGCTGTTGCTGTTGCACATCTTCTTCCTGTAACAAAGATGCTATTGCAGCAGGAATTGTACTTTGCTCATTTGTTATTGGTTGTAATTCTTCATCATCATCATCCGGCTCAACTACCTTTACCATTCTTTTTTTATCTGCTGAATGATCAGTTCTTTTAACAGGCTTATGTTCAGGTTTATGTTCAGGCTTTATTTCTGTTTTCGGCTTTTCCTGCACTACTGCTACTTCGTCTTTATTAATGATATTGGCCGTGGTAACTTTCAGGGTTCGCTTCCGTTTTGGTTTTTCTTCTTCTCCTGTTTTGGGTTCTGCATTCATAATGGATTGATTGTCGAGGATTTTATATATGAGTTCCTGTTTATCTATTTTTTTAAAATTGGGAATGGCAAGCTGCTCAGCAATATCCTGCAACTCAGGAACGAGCATATCGTTCAGTTGTAAATTGTCGTACATAAGAAAGTGAAAATGATTTTTTTCAAAAAATCTAGTCTAAAATCTGAAAAAGTAATTGAGAATTTGTAATAACGGAATGGGACTGTCTGATGCAGTGAATGATTGGAAAGACCTTATCAGCATTATTCCAACGCAATATTACGCTGTTTTATTGAAAAAATATAATTTTTTTGTTTTTTGGCTTTTAGTCATGCTTTACCGGCAGTGACCCGGTAAGATGCCGCTGTCACTCATTTAACGCAGTGTAAAACCCCGCCATTACGACAGATCGGTACCCGTTATGCCCGGTTCCCGGAACCAATACCTGGCCTGGATTGATCCAATTCCTGCATGCATGTTCCCTGATGGTTTGTTATAGTTCCGTAATTTTAAAGCAGCCATGGCGATTTTCTTCTTCGGAAGTTTAAAATAAAACTTACACCACGGTATTTTTAATGTAATTCCCTGACTCAAATTTGTCCACATTAGCCATCGTAATCCGGGCGATCTGCGTTAAGGCCTCTTCTGTAAAAAACCCCTGGTGGGAAGTTATTAATACATTTGGAAAACTTAACAGGCGCATGATATCATCGTCCTGGATAATATTTTCAGAAAGATCATTAAAAAACAGTTTTTCTTCCTGCTCGTACACATCTAAACCCAAATAGCCAATCCGCCTGGTTTTTAAGGCCCCGATTACGGGAATGGTATCGATCAATGCACCCCGGCTTGTATTGATCAACATCACACCTTCTTTCATCATTGCAATTGTTTGGTCATTGATGATATGCCTGGTTTGCTCATTTAGCGGGCAATGCAGTGAAATGATATCTGCCTGCTGAAATATTTCTAACAGGGATAGATACTCCACTCCTTTCGCGGCAGTTGGTTGATGCGCTACAAGGTCGAAGGCCAGCACCTTACAGCCAAAGCCCAGCATTATATCGCAAAAAACCTGTCCGATCTTTCCTGTGCCGATCACACCCACCGTTTTACCATGTAAATCAAATCCTATTAGCCTTTCCAAAGAAAAGTTTCCTTCCCTTACCCTGTTATATGCTTTATGAGTTTTACGATTCAGTGTCAGGATCAGCGCCACCGCATGTTCTGCAACGGCATAGGGTGAATAATCCGGCACCCTTACTACCGAAATACCATTTTCTTTTGCCGCCGCCAGGTCTACATTATTAAAACCGGCACATCTTAATGCTACCAGGAGCACTCCAGCCTTTTTCAATTCGCTGAATACAGTGGCATTCAGCTTATCATTTACAAAAACGCAAACAGCAGTACAGCCTGTTGCAAGGTTAACGGTTTGTTGGTTTAGCCGGGCCTCAAAATAAATTATTTCATGTTTGGTGAGTTGGCGGTCAAAAAATTCCCGGTCATATGATTTAGTGGAAAAGAAGGCTATTTTCATTGTGCGAAGATAATTAAACTGCAATCTTATTATTCAGACGGACTTAATTTAGGAGTCTGTATAGGGTTGCCAACCTTTCAAAGGTTGGCAACCCTTTTCCTAAAATATTCTGGTGGAAAAGAAGGAGAATTTCATTGCGCGAAGATAATTAAACCGCAATCCTATTATTCAGACGGACTTAATTTAGGAGTCTGTATAGGGTTGCCAACCTTTCAAAGGTTGGCAACCCTTTTCCTAAAATATTCTGGTGGAAAAGAAGGAGAATTTCATTGCGCGAAGATAATTAAACCGCAATCCTATTATTCAGACGGAGTTAATTTAGGATCCTTTCCCCGGTTTCAGTCCGGGCATGTATAGGGTTTCCAACCTTTCAAAGGTTGGCAACCCTGCTGCTAAAGGAGATTGGGGCAGTAGCTGGTTGTATTAATCCCTCTTCAAAAATTCCGGATCACATACCAGGATATCAGGCATCAAAAAATCGGGTATCAGCATTTGCTTGTTATCTTTGCGTCCTTAAAACCAGGATCATGTTTAACAAAAGAGTGCGGATCAAAGATTTGCTGGCCTTTGATACTGCCAACTACCCGGCAACCGTGATGGGGTGGGTGCGTAACTTCCGTCAGAGGCAGTTTATAGACCTGAATGATGGCAGCACCAATACTAATTTGCAGGTAGTAGCAAGCCTCGGAATGTTTGATGAAACAACCCTCAGGCGTATTACCACAGGCGCATGTATTAAGGCTGCCGGCGAGGTAATTCCGTCTCTGGGAAGGGGGCAAAAAGTAGAACTAAAAGCCACTTCCATTGAAATATTGGGTGATAGTGATGCAGAAAAATTCCCGTTACAACCTAAAAGACACAGCCTCGAATTTTTAAGAGAGATCGCCCACCTCCGTTTCAGGACTAATACTTTTGGTGCTGTTTTCAGGGTACGTCATTCGCTGGCTTATGCGGTTCATAAATTTTTTAATGATAAGGGATTTGTGTATTTGCATACACCTATAATAACCGCAAGCGATGCGGAAGGCGCGGGAGAAATGTTTAAAGTGACCAGCCTCCCGCTGGACGGTACAGCTCCTAAAAATGAAGATGGCTCCGTTAACTATAAGGAAGATTTTTTCGGCCGCAGCACCAACTTAACGGTAAGCGGCCAACTGGAAGGTGAGTTAGCTGCAATGGCATTCAGTGATATTTATACATTCGGGCCCACCTTCCGTGCTGAGAACAGTAACACCAGCAGGCACCTTGCAGAGTTTTGGATGATTGAACCGGAAGTGGCTTTTAATGACCTGGAAGACAACATGAACCTGGCGGAAGAATTTATTAAGTATATCATAAAATATGCCATAGAAAATAACAAAGAAGATATTGGATTTTTAGCGCAGCGGCTGGACGAGGAAGAAAAGCAAAAACCGCAAAACGAAAGGAGCGAAATGAGCCTGATGGAAAAACTTGATTTTGTTGTAAACAATGATTTTAAACGTTTAACGTACACCGAAGCCATTGAAATTTTAATGGAAAGCAACTACAACAAGAAAAAGAAATTTCAATTTTTAATTGAAGGGTGGGGTGCCGACCTGCACAGTGAACATGAACGTTACCTGGTGGAAAAGCATTTTAAAAAGCCAGTGATATTAACCGACTATCCAAAAGATATCAAGTCGTTTTATATGCGCATGAATGAGGATGGTAAAACTGTAGCGGCGATGGATATACTGGCTCCCGGCATTGGAGAAATAGTGGGAGGTTCGCAAAGGGAAGAGCGGCTTGATAAATTATTGCAACGCATGAATGAAATGAATATTCCTGCCAGGGAATTGGACTTTTACCTTGATACACGCCGGTTCGGTTCCTGCCCGCATGCAGGCTTTGGGTTGGGGTTTGAACGGCTGGTTCAATTTGTAACCGGTATGGGAAATATAAGAGATGTAATACCTTTTCCGAGGTACCCCAAGAGTGCGGAGTTTTAATTAAATAACATGACCTGCTAATAAATTTGAAAATGGTTCAATGCTACCATGTATTTGCAAGAAATACATTACCAGTAAACTGCAAGATGTAATAATTAGTTTCTGCGCCAGGTGGAGTCATGTGCCGTAAGGAGAATGATTGCAGGCTCACCCGGATAGTTTGGCTCTTTTCATTTCATAAATGAAACGCCGCCAGGGGCAAAAAAATAAATTATCCCTTTTTCGTTGAAAATGCTGCTTCTTTTGTTATTTTTAAACAACTAAATTTTAGCAATGACCCAACAACAAAAGAATCTTATATGGCTTTTACTGAAGGAAAATCATTACATGGTAAAAACAATAAATGCAAGAGGCAAAGAAGTGTATAAGATTCTAGAAGGAAGGCAAATACCGGTTCAATATTTTACCGAAGTTACTGTGAAAAACATAAAAGCCTTTTTAAAAATTGACAGCAAAAAAAGAATGACACTGAACCTGAGTGCGGTGAGGAGCCTGCATGGTAAAAATTATATAAAGGTGCTTTATAAAAAGACCCGGCATTTAGATCAGAGTGCTTAGCCACCCACTTTTAAACAGGAGTATATTGAGTTTTTAGAAAAATTTGATTGCCTTATTTGACATCGTTTTTATTTTTTATCTTAACCGAATATTTCCTAACCAACTCAATCAACATGAAAAACTTATTTGACCCGGTTACATACAACGAAATAATCCAACGCCTGGATAACCTTACTCCACAATCACAAAGAAAATGGGGCAAAATGGAGGTGGCACAGATGCTGGCACATTGTAAGGCCGTTTTCAGGGTGCCATTAAGTGAAAAGAAATTGCCGCGCATTTTTTTGGGACGCCTCCTGGGCTGGATGATAAAATCAAAATTATACAATGATGTGCCCTGGAAGCAAAACCTGCCTACTGCTCCCGATTTTAAAATAAAAGATCAGCGGATATTTGATGAGGAGAAAAAGAAACTTACCGAATTGGTGGATGCATTTCATAAAGCCGGTCCTGATGGAATAAGTAAATATCCACATCCTTTTTTTGGAAAGTTCACTACAGATCAATGGGGAGCTAGCATGTACAAACATTTAGACCATCACTTACAGCAGTTTGGCGTTTGATCCCGCTATTCATGGATGCATAAAACGGGTATATGCGTATGAAACACCAGTTCTTTGGTATGACTGCGTTTAAAAATATTTTCAAGTAACCTGTGTTTTTTAGGAATTACCACCAGCCAGTCGAGCTTCGACCGGTCGATAAACCAGTTGATGCCATCTGTTATTTCACCGGCGTCAATGGAATGAAACTCCGCCTTGGTGCCACTTAGCAGGTCGTTAATTGTAAACTTTTCGATCAATTTATCAGGATCGGGACCCTTGTAATTATCATCTACATTCACCACATGTAACTCCGCATGAAAATCGGTTACGATCTTTTTGAGGAAGGTAACCGGGGTTGTCTTCTCTACCTGGCGGTAATCGCAGGCAAAGCCAATTTTTCTAACCGGAATAAATTCAGCCTTTGGAGGCACTACCAGTATCGGGTAAGTTAAGTTATAAACCGTTTTAATGGTATTGCTGCCTACAATTAATCGCGTAAGGCTATTTTTGCCGGAAAGGCCCATTACCACCATATCTGGCTTCAGTTCGTCGCAGAGATTATTCAGCCCCAATTGCAGCACATTCATTTCGGCCCTGGTTTTGATTGTAATGGTACGCCTTAGTTTATTTTGGGTATTATCTTTCAGCAGTCCAAGTTCATGCTCTGCCGCTTTTTGCATTTCGGCGATGTCTACAACGGGGTAAGCAAATTCACTTAATGCAATTGGAATCTGGTAAGCATGGTATAGCCATATTTCAGCTCCATAAAAGGCAGCCAGGTTGCCGGCAAATTCAGCCGCATTGGTTGAGGTAATGGAAAAATCCACCGGAACGATAATGATTTTCATGTTGAGGCTGTTTAGATATCAAATATATTCTGAAAAAAGCTTTCCGGGTATGACTTCAGTCAGTAAAATTAATGATTCTATTTATGTGAATTGCCCATTGCCCACGCCCATTGCCTATTGACCTTCCCCTCCCGTCAAAGCTTTAATAACCTGTTCACAGCAGTTTCCAGTGTAGCTTCTTTTTTTACAAAGCAGAAACGCAACACCTTATCATCCTTACCGCTCACATAAAACGCTGAAGTGGGGATGGTAGCTACCCGATATTCTTTGGTAAGCCTTACGGCAAAATCCTTTTCAGGCTCTTCGGTAATACTCTTATAGCTGTACAACTGGAAATAACTTCCATAGGAGGGCAGCGCTTTGAATTTTGTTTGCTGCATCAGTTGTTGAAAGTAATCTCTTTTTTGCTGTAATTGTGAGCCCAGTTGCAGGTAGGGTTCTTTCTGCTGAATATAGTCGGCCAGGGCAAATTGCACGGGGCTATGGCAGGAAAAACAGTTGAACTGGTGCACTTTCCTAAACTCCTTCATCATTGCGGCCGGCGCTATGCAATACCCTATTTTCCATCCGGTACAATGATAAGTTTTACCAAAAGAAAAACATACAAAACTTCTTTCCAGCAGATCCGTGTAGCGCAACATGCTTTCATGTCGCTTATTATCAAATATCAAATGTTCATACACTTCATCGCTTAGGATAAATATGCCTGTACCTTTTACTATTTGACGCAATTGTTCAATATCATCCTTACCCAGGATACTCCCGGTAGGATTATGCGGAGTATTGAGCATGATCATTTTAGTTCTGCCAGTAATTTTTTGTCTCACCAGGTTCCAGTCAATTGCATAGCCCGGATAGGTAAGTGGGATCAAAACAGGCACCGCGCCGTTTATTTCGATATTGGGGATATAGCTGTCATAAGCAGGCTCAAACACTATAACCTCATCGCCCGGCTGCAGCACGGTTGTAAGGGCTGTATAAATGGCGTAGGTTCCTCCCGGGGTAATGGTGATCTCCTTTTCAGCATCTATCTTTGCCATATAAAGGCCATCAATTTTTTCGGCTATTCTTTCCCTTAATATAGCCAGCCCATTCATATGTACGTATTGATTATGGCCTTTTTGCATGGCGGTATTTACCAGGGCAACCAGTTCCTCATTCATCATAAAATCAGGGTAACCCTGGCCCAGGTTAATGGCCTGGTATTCTGCGGCCAGAGAACTCATCATTGTAAATATGGTGGTGCCAATATTGGGAAGCTTGCTTTGTATTGATGGATTCAATATAAGTGGGTATTATGATGTTTTTAATTGCCACGAATGCAAGAATAATCACTTATTATTTTTTATGAAACATTCTTAATTCGTGTTGATTCCTGCATTCGTGGCAAAAAGAAAAAAATTAGACAGGTTCTCCTGCCAAAAGCCGGAGAAAAGCTTCGAAAAATGATCAAACTACTTCCATCCGCCCTTAATTTGCAAAAGCTATGCATCGCCAGGAATTTCCAACCAACTGCAGGTTATAAATATTTGCAGGGCTCTTACAAAAGTTGGCAACCCTTTTAAAGAAATCTCTCTCCTTTATGCCTTTTTACTTCTGCCACATATTCTTTAATAGACTGCTCTTTATCTTTCTTGCATATTAGCAGCACATCCTCTGTATCAACTACTATATAATCATCCAGTCCCTGTATCAGTACTAATTTTTTATTGTCCGCATGAATGATATTTTTAGTGGAGTCAATAATCATTACGTTACTTCCCGCCACCGCATTTTCGAGATAATCTTTTTCCAGGTTATCATAAGCGCTTGCCCATGTTCCCAGGTCGCTCCAGCCAAAGGATGATGGAAAAATATATACATTGTCGGCTTTTTCCATAACGCCATAATCAATGGAAATATTTACACACAAGGGATAGATCCTTTCAATGGCATGCTTTTCCTCAGGGGTATTAAAATTATGCTTTTCCGCATCAAACACGTCATACATTTCGGGCAAAAATATTTCAAAAGCCCTGATGATATTTTTTATCTGCCATACAAATATGCCGGCATTCCACAGAAAATCACCACTGGAAATAAAAGTCCGGGCCAATTCCTTATCCGGTTTTTCAGTAAAGGTTTTTACTTTGTACACGTTTTCACTTACTGCAAGCGGCTCGTGTTGTATATAACCATAGCCTGTATTAGGATTCGTAGGCTTTATACCTAAGGTAACCAGGGCCTTTATATTTGAAGTAAAATGCAGGGCTTCTATGCATGTCTTTTTAAAGTTATCGGGTTCCAGGATTATATGGTCGGCCGGTGCACAAATCAAATTGGCATTGGGGTTGATTTGCTGGAGTTTGTAAGAAATATAAGCGATACAGGGTGCGGTATTTTTTCGGGATGGTTCGCATAAAATATTCTCTTGTGGAAGATGCGGAAGCTGTTCGGCAACAATATCTCTATACTGTTCAGTAGTTACAACGTAAATATGTTCTTTCGGAATAAACAAGACAAACCTGTCATAGGTGGATTGGATCAGCGTTCTGCCCGTGTTTAAAATGTCGAGGAATTGTTTGGGAAAATCGGTCCTGCTCATTGGCCAAAACCTGCTGCCAATACCTCCTGCCATTATTGCTACGTAGTTGTTCTTAGTCATGATTGGTGGATTAGTAATAAGTGAATTTTTGCCTATTCACCATCAAATTATTCCTTCTTTAATAATATCGTGTATATGAATGATCCCTTCATAAATCTTTTCATCAACCACGATAAGTTGGCTGATATCCCTTGCCTTCATAATCTCCAGCGCATCCACAGCCAATACATCTTTTTCTACCGTAACAGGTGTTTTGGACATAATGTCCCCGGCCATTAACTGTTCAAAACTATTTCCCTTTTCAAGCATACGCCGCAGGTCGCCATC